>NZ_DATBNB010000609.1 GCF_036554565.1 Longimicrobium sp.
TGAGCACGCGTTGGCCGTGGGTGCCGTCGTGGGTGATCAGGACGACGCCAGGCATGGCCGGGTTTGCGAGGGTTACTTCAGCCGCGCGAGCGCCTCGCGGATCAGCTCCGGCGCGGAGAGGCTTCCCTTCTCCTGCACCACCGACCGCACCGCGCGGTCCGCGTCCGCCGTGGTCACGCCCAGCGCGGTGAGGGCACGCAGGGCCTCTTCGGCGGCGGGGGCGCGCTGGCCGAGCGCGGACGAGGCGAAGGCGATGTCGTCCAGCTTGCCCGTCAGCTCCAGCACGATGCGCTCACCCGTCTTCTTGCCGACCCCCGACACCGCCGTCAGCGCCGCCGCGTTCCGCTCGCGTACGGCGCGCACCACCTGCTCCGCCGTCAGGGCCGAGAGGAGGCCGAGCGCCAGCCGCGGCCCCACCATGTTCACGCCCAGCAGCCGCGTGAAAACGGTCTTCTCGGTGTCATCCAGGAACCCGAAGAGCATGACCGCGTCTTCGCGCACCAGGTGGTAGGTGCGGATGGTCACCTGCTCGCCCAGGCGCGGCAGGCGCTCGAACACGGTGGTGGGGATGGAGATTTCATACGCCACGCCGCCGGAGGTCATCACCTCCACGCGTTCCAGGTCGCGGACGATCAGCTCGCCGCGGATGCGCGAGATCATCGGCGGCCTCCCAGCTTCTGCAGGTTTGCGAACGTCAGGGGAACCGGCGCCTTGAGCTGCGGGCCGAAGCCGCGGAAACAGTGCGTGAGCGCGAGCGCCACGCCGTCGGCCGCGTCGTGGGGACGGGGAACCTCGCGCAGCTTCAGGTGGCGCTGCACCATCAGCCCCACCTGGTCCTTGGTCGCGCGGCCGGCGCCCACCACGGCGGCCTTCACCTCGGCCGGCGGGTACTCGGCCACGCGCAGCCCCTTGAGCGAGGCGGCCAGGAGCACGGCGCCGCGGGCGTGGCCCAGCACCACGGAGGTGCGGACGTTCTTGGCGTAGAAGACGCCCTCGACCGCGACGACCGCGGGCTTCGTACGCTCGATCACTTCCGAAAGGCCCTCGAAGATCACGCGCAGCCGGTCCGCGAGGTCATCCCTGGTGTCGGTGCGGACGACGCCGCACTCCAGCAGCGAAAGGGCGCCGTCCGCGGCCCGCCGGACGACGCCGTATCCCGTGACCGCCGTGCCGGGGTCCACCCCCAGCACCACGGACTCGGACGGGGGAAGGCCCAGGCTCACACCCCTGCCAGGGCGTCGGCGTCCAGGTCGGCGTTGGTGTACACCTTCTGCACGTCGTCCAGCTCTTCGAGCAGATCCAGCAGCTTGACGAGCTGCTCGGCATCGGCGCCCTCGACGCGGATCTCGGTCTTGGGGATCATCGCCAGCTCGGCGTCTTCCCACTCGATGCCCGCGGCGCGCAGCGCGTCCTGCACGGCATGGAAGTCGGCGACTTCGGTATAGACCGTGTGGCCGTCCTCCCCCGTCTCCACGTCCAGCGCCCCGGCGTCCAGCGCGGCCATCATCACCGTTTCCTCGTCGTGCTTCTCGGCGTC
>NZ_DATBNB010000610.1 GCF_036554565.1 Longimicrobium sp.
CAGGGCCCGCGCTGGCGTGTGGACGCGTGACTAGTGCGTGAGTGCGTGAGTGCGTCAGTGCGTGAGTGCGTGAGTGCGTCAGTGCGTGAGTGCGTGAGTGCGTCAGTGCGTGAGTGCGTGAGTGCGTGAGTGCGTGAGTGCGTGAGTGCGTGAGTGCGTGAGTGCGTGAGTGCGTGAGGGGTGTCCGGAATGTCATCCTGAAGGAGCGGCCATGCCCAAGCCGTGGCCGCTCCATACCGTGCAGCGACTGAAGGATCCGCCACACACGCCGCTCTCAGCGCCCGCAGCAGCCCAAACCCGAGTGCCTCGAGCGACCTCGACCCCGAAATCCGGCTCTCCGATGACAATCCCCAACGCAGCCGCGGAGGGAGCCCCGATGTGGGAAGAGGTCCCCGAGTGCGGCGCCTGCGGATCGGACCGCTGGCGGGCCGCGGGCGAGGTGTGCGGAAAGCGTTTCGCCCGCTGCGGTCAGTGCGGCATCGTGCGGCTGTACGACCGCGTGGCGGCGAGCCAGCTGCACCGGCTGTACGCGGGGTACTATCCGGGCGAGGACCCGTCGCCCGAGGAACTGCGGAGCCAACTCGCGAATCCCACCTTCGCGCACCGCCGCATTCGGCTGGAGGCAGCGGCGCTCCCGTCGCGCCGCATCTTCGAGGTGGGGTGCGGCGACGGCCACTTCCTGGCGTACCTGCGCGGACATGGATGGCAGGTGCACGGCTCGGAGTACGATCCCGACACGGTGTCGCTGGTCCGCCGGCGCCACGGCATCGAGCTCTTTGCGGGCGACGTGGTGGGCGGGACCCCGGCGGGCGCCCCGTTCGACGTGATCGCGGCGTATCACGTTCTGGAGCACGTGTACCGCCCCGCCGAGTGGCTCCGCGCGTTGAGGCGGATGATCGCTCCGGGAGGCATCATCCACCTGCAGGTGCCCAACCACGGCTCGCTCACCCGCAGGCTGACCGGCGCCGCGTGGGCGTCGGTGATGTTTCCGCAGCACGTGTACTTCTACTCGCCGCGGACGCTTTCTGCGCTGCTGCGGCGTGAGGGATTCGTGCCGCTGTCGACGACCACGTGGGACCCGTGGCACGGGCCGGGAGCCGTCGCGGGCTCGCTCGTGAACGTCGTCCGGCGGGGCACGGGGCGCGGGCTGCCGTGGTCGGACGCGCTGGGAGTGGGGGATCGGGTGGAGGCATCCGCCGCCGTGGAGGCGACGGCGTCGCGTCGTCCACGGCTCGTGCGGCGGGTGGTGGACGGGGTGGCCGCGCGGGTTGCGCGCGCGGAGGCGCGTGCGGGCGCGGGGGCAGTCGTGGACGTGATCGCACGCGTGGGCTCAACGCGCGCGGGGTAGTCAAAAGAGCGCGGCTTGATTAACTTCGTCCGCTGTTCCGCCACCTTAGCTCAGCTGGTAGAGCACTCGATTTGTAATCGAAAGGTCGTCGGTTCGATCCCGACAGGTGGCTTTCTGGATGGACGGCCGCGGATTGCGGACCAGCCGGGATTTCATTAGTTTTGTGTTCACTGGCGCCCACGCGCCGGTGTTTTGCGGGAGTAGCTCAGTTGGTAGAGCGTCAGCCTTCCAAGCTGAATGTCGCCGGTTCGAGCCCGGTCTCCCGCTCTGGTGAAGTCGAAGCCCCGGCCCTGTTCAGGTGCCGGGGCTTCGATGTTTCAGGCCCGAACCGCAGGGATGCGCATCCTCGATCCCCGGTCGCGCGGCGCTAGCAGGGTTTCGGCCGGTCCTGGTGGAGAGGTCCTGGTGAGTCGGCCGGAGTTGCCGGGAACACATGGAGTCTGCTACCTTCGCATCATACGATTCCACGTGCTTCCTCGCCCGACCAGCCCTCGCCGGACTTGGCAACGTCTCGTGTAGGGCCGCCTCGTTGTAGTCCACCGCCGGACCAACCCGCGTGCGAGCACGGGCACGGGCACGGTCGTCGTTCGATCTGCCGGGAAACTGGAATCCCCCTGCCTCCCGCCCAAGCTTCTCCGTTCCCATCGATGATGCGTTTCCCAGCCCTGATCGTCCTCTGCACCTTGCTGACCGCGTCGGCCTGCAAGGAATTCACCGGGTCCGACGAGCCTCGCGTCGCGAGCGTTGCGATGAGCCAGGACAGCCTCGTGGTCGCCGTTGGGGCATCGGCGCAGGTGAGCGCATCTCCCCAGGACGGTGCCGGCCAGGCCGTGGCCGGGGTCGCCGTGGCGTGGACCAGTTCGGATACCCTGGTGGCCACGGTGTCGCAGTCGGGGCTCGTGGCCGGACGCGCCCAAGGACAGGCCACCATCACGGCCAAGGCCGGGTCGCGGCGTGGTACGACGCGGGTGCGGGTTGCGTATCAGCCCACCCTGCGCATCGTCTCCGGGACGGGCGGCACGGACACGGTCCAGCACCGCCGGGAGCCGCTGGTCGTCGAGGTGCGTGACAGCGTCGGGGCGCCCGCGCGAGGCGTAGCCGTGTGGTTCGCAGCCATGATGCTGTCGCCCGCGCCGGGGTGCGCCGCACTCCAGCCCACCGGCTGCCACTCGAGCCCAGGCGTGGTGCTGGGCAGCAACGAGTGGGTGTCGGCGGTGGTCGAGACCGACATGCAGGGACGTGCCGCGGTGCCGGTACGGATGGGGACGGTGGCCGGGCCGACGGAAGTGGAGATTTCCGTGTACAAGTTCGGCCTGTCGCAGATCGCGCCGTTCACCGCGGCACCGGGAGCGCCCGCGCGGATCGTTCGCGCGCCGGCGGATACCGCGCTGTACGTGGGAGCGTCGTTCGTCCCGCGGACCACCACGCTGGACCGGTGGGGGAACGTGCCCTCCGTTGCGGTGGCCGTCACGTTCTCTCCCGCCGACGCCGGGGTGGCGGTCGCGGGCGACGCCGTGAGCGCCGTCGCCATCGGCCGCAGCAAAGTCGTGGTGCGGGCGGGCGCGGCCGCC
>NZ_DATBNB010000611.1 GCF_036554565.1 Longimicrobium sp.
ATCCAGATCTACCCCGGCGCCGGCCATGCCTTCGCCAACCCGTCCGGCCAGGCCTACAAGGCCGACGTGGCCGGCGATGCCTGGGTGCGGACGACCTCCCACTTCGGGCAGCACCTCCGCTGATCAGCTCCGGACGCCGTCACCCGCGGGGCACTCTCCTCTCCGCACCGGCGGGGAGGGGCCGGACAGGTGGCGAGATTTCGGCCCGCGCGTGCTTGACCCCGGACAGGGCGTGCCTACCATCCCTCGCCGTCTTCATCCGTCTGGCCTTCCGCTGCGCCCTCTCCCGTGCCGACACTTCGAGGCATTTTCTTTAGTAGTGATAGCGCGCCTGGAGAACGTCGATACCGTCGGAGAGTACCCGGTAGACGAGACGCGCCTCCTGAGTGATGCGCCGGCTCCAGATGTCCGGTCCCAGATGGCGGAGCGGTTCCGGCTTGCCCTCGCCTGCGTGGGGTGATCGTCGCGCAGCCTCCATCAGCTTGAGCACCTTCCGCGCGACGCGGGGATCTTCGTCTACCCAGTAGCGGATGTCGTCCAGGGCCTCCGGCTGCAGATGCAGCTTCCCCATCCATTGCTCATTTTGGGGACCGCCCCCGCGCTTGCCCGACGCCATCGGTCAAGAATCCAGGCCCAGTTCGGCCGCGAGCGCCTCGACGGATTCGAACTCGACCCCCGGCTCTCCACGTGAACGCGCAAGCGCCGCGAGCAGCCGCGCAGCGTTGCGCGGCGACCGCAGGAGATGCGCGGTCTCTTTCAGGCTCCTGAGTTCGCTCGCCGGGATCAGCGCAAGCTCTTCGTGGCCGCGCCGGCGCAGGATGACTTCCTCCCGCGTGTCCTCGATCTGATCCCATAGCTCCGCGAGATTCTCTCGCGCTGCGCTGTAGCTGACGGTCGTCATCGTCCTCGATGGAGCAATGTTGTACAACTATGTTGTACAACGAATCTCACCATTCGCCGCCTGGTGTCAAGGGCCGCCTCGCGAGCGGCGATCCCGCGTTCGCGGCCCCGTCCATGCGTAAGCCCCGCCCGGGTTCACGTTTACGAGCGCAGAGGAGACGCGGGGGCGATGCGGCTGAACGAGCTTGCCCGGCAGTACGAGGCGCAGCGGTACCCGCCCATGCGCCGGCTGGATCTGCAGAACGAGGGGCCCGAGACCGCGCGGCAGCGGGCGCTGCGCTGGATCCAGAGCCACGCCCACGAGCAGCCTGGCGCCGACCTGCTGCTGATCGTGGAGCGCGCCCGCCGGGTGGGCGGGCGAAAGGGCCCCATCCGCACCGCGATGGAAAAGCTGCTCGACGAGCTGAAGGGCGGCCTGATCGAGTGGTGGCAGCCGTTCGCGGAGGGAAGCCTGGCCGTGCGCGTGTCGTCGGACCCGCGCCGCTGGCAGCCGCGCCCGCCCAAGCCCGACGACCCGACGGACGGCCGCAGCGACGAGACCGCCGGCCGCGCCTACCTGGATCCCGAGTCCGACATCCCCGACGACCTGATCGTGCTGGCCCGGCGCGCGGCCGAGCTGCGCCGCACCCGCGAGGGGCAGGCCGTGGGGCTGACCGACGTGGTGCTCCGCGAGATCTGGATCGAGGCGCAGGCCGCCGCCATGATGGAGCGCATCAGCTGGGAGGCCGCGCTGCGCGACATCGCCCGGCGCGAAGAAAAGCGCATGCTCCAGTCGTACGAGGAGTAGAGCGCCGGCACCGATCCGTTTTCCGGGCTGGACAAACGGCCCGGGATCTCGCCTTTTGTTTGCCGTCGCTCGCTTCCGTCACCCTGGCCCCGATCCGCCCGTGAGCATCAATCTTCCCCCTCCGCCTCCCTCGTCTTCGTCACGCGGCGGGTGCCTGAAAATCGCGGGCATCGGGTGCGGCGCGCTGGTGGTGCTGGTGGTCCTGGGGGTGGTGGCCTCGTTCTTCTGGCTGAACGGCAACCGGGAAGAGCTGAGCGCGGGGGTGGACAAGGGCAAAGCCGAGGGACAGCGCTTCGGCCCCGGCACCGACGAGGCCGGGTGCGAGACCGAGGCCAAACGGCGTGCCGGCGAGGCCCGCTCGTTCGGCGGGAAGATGGAGATCGGGTCCTTCTTCCGCGCCTGCCTGGAATCCAGCCGCGAATCGGCGGGCTACTGCGACAACGTGCCGCCGCCGACCGCCATCCGCCGTTCCGTCACGTGGCAGACGGCCCGCTGCAGCGGCGACTCGAACTGCGCGCTGGTGGTGCCGGTGATCCAGACGTACTGCACCGACGGGCGCCCCAAGCTCCCGGGCCTGCGCGATAGCACCCGCACGTCGATTCCGCCCCCGGACTCGGCCGGGACGGATTCGGCGTGGACGGATTCGGCGGGGTACTGAGGACGGGAGTCGAGCCCTCGGCCCTGCTGGGGCGACTGAAGTCGCGGCAACGACGGCCCAAAGTCCGCCTTCGCGGACTGCATGCGCGGCCTTGTGACCGAGGCTAGCCGCGGCGCGAGGGGATGGTGACTGAAAGCGGCGTGGCTCCTTCGAGTCACGCCGCTTTGCTGTACGTCAGTCCGCGTTCTTCCGAATCCGTGCGAAAACGGCTCCGGGCGCGTGGGCGTCATCTGGCGCGCGCGGCGGTTCCGCGGCCGTGCGTGCCCAGCCGCAGGTCGCGCAGCTCGCCCGCGAAGCGGTCGAAGGCGGCGGCGAAGCTCTGGTCGCGGATGGAGGCCAGGGCGGGCGTGCCGGTGAAGTTCTCGATCGCGCGCTTGAGCGAGCTGTTGTCGCGGTATCCGCAGACGTGCGCCACGTTGACCACCGACCGCTCCGCTTCTTCCAGCAGCGACAGCGCCAGCAGCACACGCACCCACGCCAGGAGCCGCCGCGGCGGAGGCAGGTTCAACTCCCGGCTCTTGATGGCCACCGTGCGGACGTAGACGCCGAAGATTCCCGCGAACCTCGGGCGCCCGCCCCGGTCTACCACCGTTTCCGCCGCCGCGCGCAGAAGCGTGCGCGCTTCTTCCGGCACCCACACCGGCAGCCCCGCCTCCAGGCGCCGCTTGAGCGGACGGGCGTGCGCGCGGCGCAGCGTGGGGACCATTCCCGCCAGCACCGGCAGCATATCCAGGTTCACGATCTCCGAAATGTCGGCCGCCAGCAGCGCGCCTACCTGTGCGGCCCCCGCCTGGCGGAAGCTCACGGCCGCGATCACCGGCACGGACGGCGTGGCGCGCATCAGCCCGCGCAGCTCCGCCGCGTCCGCTCCCGCTTCCACCCGCACCACGGCCACGCTCGACGGCGCCGCGACTCGCACGCGCTCCGCCAGCTCCGCCCAGCCCTCCGCCGCCTGCACCGCGTACCCGTCCACGGCCTCCGGCGCCCCGGGAAAGTCCGACGCCATCACGAGCAGCGTGCGCTCGGGGTGAGCCTGCCGCGTCGCTAGTTTTGGTGGGAGCGTCACATCCACGAGGGTCCTAGTTGGCGAGGCTTC
Source organism: Longimicrobium sp. (assembly GCF_036554565.1). Taxonomy (NCBI): domain Bacteria; kingdom Pseudomonadati; phylum Gemmatimonadota; class Longimicrobiia; order Longimicrobiales; family Longimicrobiaceae; genus Longimicrobium; species Longimicrobium sp. The sequence goes on from NZ_DATBNB010000611.1 coordinate 3,442, forward strand.
CTCCGGTGGGCGCCTGCACCACCAGGATGTACTTCGCAGCAAGTTCCGCGGCACGCGTGCGGGGCGCGGGCCGGTTCCGGGCGGCGACGGCGGCAGCCTCGTGATACTCCAGCTTGCCGAGCGCGGCTTCCGCATTCTGAAGCGTATCCCTCTCACCCAGTTCGTTCGCCGCTTCTCTTGCAATCGTGAGAGCGTGCAAGGCGTGGTCGCGAAATCCTAATCCAATTGCGCCCAACCCGAGTTCCAGCGCGGCATCCGCACGCAGGTGATCCACCGTGTTCCCGTCGATCAGGGCCCACGACTCAGTCCATGCACTCTCGAACGTCTCGGCATTGCCCGCCGCGCCGGCCGCACGCGCGATCATCGCGTACACGCGCAAGCGCCGATCATCGTCCGTGAACTGGTCGCGGAGCTGGTTCAGCACCTCCAGCGCCCGGGCGAACTGACCTTGATGAGTGGCAAGGAGCGCCAGGTCAAAGGTCAGCGCTATGATGTTGGGGTGATCCGGACCGTACCCCGCGAAGGCCTGCTCCGCGTATCGTTCGGCTTCTTTCCATTCACCGGAGTAAATGCAGACCAGAAACAGGTCGTGAAGCACTTTTGCGTGCCGCTCACGAAGCCGCCCCGCCTTCGCGACACGCCCCGCCTGGATGAGCAGTTCCCGTGCGGCTTCGAGGTCGCCCATCCACATCCTGATGTTGCCCAGGCTGTTGAGTGCCAGGGAATGCATTTCCCAGTCGCCCGTCCACACGGCCACGCGCTTCGCGCGCCGCAGCCACATCTCCGCGCGGGGAAAATCGTGGCGTTCGCGATACGCCTTGCCGCAGATCCAGGCCAGGCGCGCGTTGCTGGGCGACACCACGGCCGCGGCCTCGGCGAAGAGCAGCGCCGTGCCGTGCGCATCCGCGCCGAGCGCCCAGTCCATCACCGCCAGGCAGGCGTGCGACAGGCGCTCCGGCTCCAGCATCCCGGGCCGCGTCAGCTCGCCCGCGATCACCGCCACGGGAGCCCACAGCGCCTCGTCGATGCCCTCGGTCTGCAGCACCTCGAGTTCCCACTCCGTCAGGTTCATCGTGTCGAACTCGATGCCCGACGCCTCGGGGCCGGCGGCCCAGGCCATCGTCATTCGGAGCGCCTGGAACACCTGCAGGGCGAAGCTGTGAGGAACCTCCTTGAGGATTATCGCGCCGAAAACGGTCCCTTCGGGAACGGTGATCGGGTATGCGAACTCGATGGGGGCAGAGGGCAGCTCGTCGCGGCTGCGGCGTCGGACAGACATGGGAGGCGCGGCGCGGGTGCACGTCGCGGCCCAACACGGGCGCGACAATAGGCGCCTATTGTAGAGGCCGCGCCCCGTGTGCGTCTACGGCCTGAAATGTGGTGTCCGGCCGCTAGCCTGAAGCCCCCGTCTCACGCCGCCATGGCGTGGAACCGCGCCGCCCGAGTAGCTTCGGAACGAATACGATTGCACCCGCCCCTCGCCACAGGATTGGAAGAATGGGACTTCTCAGCGGAGTACTCGGCAACGCGTCGGAGATCGAGCCCGGCAAGGCGCAGGCGGATTTCGCGCAGCTGCTCATTCCGGGCGAGCGCGTGGAAAAGGCCTATCAGCTGATCCGCGACTCGTTCGTGTTCACCGACAAGCGCCTGATCCTGACGGACGTGCAGGGGATGACGGGGTCCAAGACCGAGTACCACTCCATCCCCTACCGGGCCATCACCCACTTCAGCATCGAAACGTCCGGCACCTTCGACCTGGACGCCG
>NZ_DATBNB010000612.1 GCF_036554565.1 Longimicrobium sp.
AGCAGGTGAAGGCACGCCACATCCTGCTGAGCTTCGAGAAGGACCCGGTGGAGGTCGACCGGCTCGAGAAGCAGCTGGAGGCGGTGGCGGCCAACGCCGAACGCCAGGGGCTGCGCCGCGCGTCGCAGGGCGTGCAGGGCATCACCTTCCGCGACAGCGTGGAATTGACCTCGGAAACGGCGTTCCTTCCCGGGGTGGGCCCGGCGCAGGAGGCGCTGAACTGGGCGCAGCAGGCGCAGGTGGACATCGCGGCCGGCGACGGCAGCAACGTCAGCGAGGTGCTGGAGTCGCCGCAGGCGCTGTACCTGGTGCAGCTGGACGAGTACTACGGCGCGGGGAAGATGACGCTGGCGCAGGCCACGCCGCGGATTCGCGACCGGCTGATCCGCGACAAGCGGATCGAGGCGGCGATGGGCGCGGCGAACAAGATCCTGGGCCAGGTTCGCGCCGGGCAGAGCCTGGAGCAGGTGGCGCAGGCGAACGGGCTGGCGGTGCAGCGCACGGGGCCGTTCAGCCGGGTGATGGGCAACCCGGTGTTCGGGCAGGCGAACGCGGCGATCGGCGTGGCGTTCGGTACGCCGGTGGGCCAGGTGGGCCCCGTGGCCCGGACCGAGGCCGGCCTGTTCCTGATCCGCCCGTTCGAGCGCACCGAGGCCGACCGCGCGCAGTTCGACGCGCAGAAGGCGGCGCAGCGCCAGCAGTCTGCGCAGGCGATGCAGCAGGAGCTGTTCATGCAGTGGCTGCGCAACGCCCGCGAAAACGCCAAGATCAAGGACAATCGCGAGAAGCTGCTGGGTCAGAGCGCCGCCGCCTGATCGGCTCCGACCCGGTCGGAAGAAGCCCCGCCCCGGAGTTCCGGGGCGGGGCTTTTTGATGGCTGGGCCTCCGGGGGCGAATGAATTCGCTGCAACAAACACGCGAAATCCACCTTCGTGGATTGGCTTGCTTTCGTGCCTCCGTGGGTGTGTGGCGCGCCCCAGGCTTCGATGGGACGGGAGCCTGTCATCCTGAGGCCCAGGCGCACCTGACTCGCCCGCACGCCATCCCCCGCGGGCCGAAGGATCTTGCCTGCGTCACTTCTTGGCTTGGGCGCGGCAGCGGTCACCGCAGCCGAGGCCTCGGCTGCCGTGGGGCCCTCACCCGGCCGCGCTGACGCGCTCGCCACCCTCTCCCACAAACAGCGTGGGAGAGGGGGTACACTTCAGGTGGAGCGCGCGTCCAAAACGGCGGCGTACAACGTTCACCGGGAGGGCGGAGCGGGACCGGATAGAGGTACCCTTTGCCAGCGGCGCGGAGCCAGGAGGTAGCCGGTCACTCCTCCGAACCCTCCGCCCAGCGCGAGTCCGATCCCCACGATGGGCAGCAGCACGACCGGGTCGCCTCCCGCGCGCAAGTACACGGAGCCTCCGTACACGATGCCCGCAATCCCGCCGATGACGGAACCGACAGCGACTCCGCGCCTCCTGTTGTATCCCAGGCTCAACTCGAGGCTCGTGACCTCTCCGAGAGGCAGGCTGGGTACGATCCCACCCTCCATGAAAAAAAGCGTATCGGCCTGGAAGTCCTGCAACCGGAGTTCGACGGTGCTGAAGCCCGCGCCCGGTGCGGAAAGGCGCACGCGCGCTCCGCCCGGCCCTCCGCGCCAGCTCACCGCAGGGTCAACGCGCCGCCAGCGCCGCGGCTCCGATGCGGAGCCCGGCAGTACGGCTACCGCGGCGAAGACGGTTCCCAGGAGCAAGCTCTCCGCCACACTGGCGCCCTGCACTATGCCTGCGACTGCCCCTCCCGCCGCCGTGAGCCCAACCAGGAGACCCGTTTTATTGGAGGATTCGACTTCGAAGCGAGCGACATCTTCCAAGGCAACCTGCGCCAGCCCGAGTTCCGGCGTGATCACTCGCAAGCTATCGCCGCTCCTGGCCAGGACCGATCCGATGTATCCACTGTCAGGCCCGGCGCGCAGGATGAGCCGCATGGAGGAACCGCTCCTGAGCACAGGACCCGAGTCGGGGGTTTGGCCCGCGAGTGGTACGCTTGCGACGAGCAGGAAAATCGACAGGATGCGGAACATGGACGTCCTGAGCTTGCGTGAGCGAGTACGGGTTCGCGCGGTCCTGAGGATAACCGGGTGCCGGGGGCGAATGAATTCGCTGCAACACGAAATCCACCTTCGTGGATTGGCTTGCTTGGGTGCAGCCGCGGGTGTGTGGCACGTCCGAGTTGAGTTGAGCGGCAGCCTGGCATCCTGAGGCCCAAGTGCGCGGCACTCGCCCGCGCTCCATCGCCTGCGTCACTTCTCAGTCAGGGCGTGGCAGCGGCACGGAGGACCGCCAGGCGTGTGTGCCGAGGCTGGGTCCGCGCGCCTCGCGTGGTGTGTGGCGGATCCCTCGGTCGCTGCGGTCTATGGTGTCAGGGCAGGTTCGCCGTGGCCGCTCCGCATCGGGATGACACGGACGCCCGGGCGCACCACACTGGTTCGGAGTGCATCCGCGGCAGGGTAGTCCGCGCAGGCGGACATCGTGTGGTTGTTGCAGCGAATTCATTCGCCCGTGCGCGGCCAGCGCCCACCTTCAGTGCCGCGCGCGCCTGCGGCCCTTGTGACCGCCCTTGCCGCCGCGGCCGCCTCCCCCGCCCTTTCGCTGCCCGGAGCGGCGCGGGCCGCGTCCGCCCTCGTCGCGGCCGCCGCCTCCGCCTCGGCGCCCTCCCCCGCCGCCTCGCGGGCGGTCGCCGTCTTCCGCGTCGCGGGCACGGGCTCGCGTGGCGGGTGAGGTGTCGCGCACCAGCACGCGGGCCTCGTCCAGCGAGGTGGCGCGGATCGCCTCGTGCTTGCCGCGCGTCACCGTCCAGTGCAGCGGGCGGTCGAAGACGGGGAGCTCGTCCTCGTCCGCGTAGCTGAGCGCCTTGGCGGGAATCCGCGCGCGCACCACCGCCTGGCCGTCCTCGAAGGCGTAGTCCAGCGGATACACGCGCTCCGCGATGACGATGGTGCTGGGCAGCGCCATCCACCGCGCGCGCTCCTCCGCCGGCACCAGGTCGTCGGGGTTGATCTGCAGCGGCGTTTCCAGGAACTCGGAGTACGAGTTCACGCCCGCCAGCCGCTGCATCAGGTAGTCCGTCAGCTCCTTTTCGCCGACGGACGCCGTGGAGCCCGCGGAGCGGCGGAAGACCTCGCGCAGCTCGCGAAGCGCCTCGCGGCTGGCGTTCAGGTCGCGGTGCTGCGCCTGTCCGCTGGCGACCGCCTCGGCCAGCACGCGGCGGCACTGGTCGGCCAGCTCCTCGGGAAAGCGGTCGATCGGCTTCTCGTCGCTGTCCAGCACGAACCCGTGGAACTCGCGGGTGCGGATGGCGCGCAGGGGCGCACGGCGGTGGGCGGGATCGTAGGTGACCTGCGCCTCGCCGGGCTGCGCGTTCTCCCAGATCAGGTCGTACGGAAGCTGGCTGCCCGAGATGCTGCCGCGCGCGCGCCCGAACTTGTCGGCGAAGTAGTTGATCTGCCCCGCCACCACGCCATGGCTGCTGCAGTAGCTGGTCTTGGAGACGTTCACCTCCTCGCCCCAGCTGGTTTCTTCGTCGATCACCAGGTCGAACGGCATCACCCGGGCGAGCAGCGCCTGCCATTCGCGCTCGATCCGCCCGCTCATCTTCGGAAGCGTGCGCGGCAGCGTCAGGTCCAGCCCGCGGAAGATGGACGCGATGGCCAGGGCCGCGTCTTCGATGGAGCGCATCATCACGCCGCGCTCCTCGGCCCACTCTTCCAGCGCCTGCGGATCGAACACGTGGCGCGGCAGGCCGTAGACGGCGCCCAGCGACCCGGTCTGCTCCAGCGCGTCGCGGTAGATGGCGTACGACGTCAGGTGGTCGCTGCCGGGCACCACGTACTGGCCGATGTCGTTGTCCTGCTGGCGCAGCATGCGGTGCAGCGACTCGATGGATGCGCAGACCGCCACGACGGGCACCAGGTGCTCGTCGGCGTTCACCAGCAGCTCGCCCCAGGAGCGGTCTACCGGCAGCACCTCGACGGAGCGGCCGTACGGCGTCAGCCGGCCGTTGGCGATGATGCCGCGGCGTGTCAGCGTTTCCATCGCCCGTCGGTAGGCGATGCGGTCCAGCGGCACGGGCAGGTCCAGCTCGTCGGCGCGGACGCCCATGTCGGCGCAGGTCATCGCCACGCGCTCGGGGTCGCCGGCCAATTGGAAGTGCGGCTCCGTCGGCCGCAGCGCGCCGAAGTCGATCTGCCGGTCCGAGAGGATCCACACCTCACCGCCCGGCACGCGGCCGTGCACGCGACCCGCCATCTGCAGGATCTCGTTGGCGCCCAGCGGCATCCGCGTGAGCACCGTCTTGCCCTTGTTGACGATGGTGGTGAACTGCGCGTCCTCGATGACCACCGTGTCGAGCCCGCGGATGTTCAGCGCGCTCTGCCCCGCGGCCGTCATCGACAGCACGAACGGATGCTCGGCCCCTTCATCTTCCAGGAACGGGCGCAGCTTGGCGACCGGCTCGCCGCCGTGGTAGAACTCGGTGAGCACGTGCCTCCACTTTTCACTCACCTCCTTGGCCACCATCTCCGTTCCCGCGCGCGTGGGGACGAATACCGCCACGCCGCGCTTGTCCTTCACCACGTGGCGCATGAAGCGCTCGCCCAGGAAGGCGACGGGGTTGCTGGTGTTCGACACCCGCACGTCGGCGGCCATCTTGGGATCGAATGCGCTGGACTCGATGACCGCCGCGCTGCCCAGGTACTCGGCGTAGAAGCGGGGATCGACCGTGGCCGAGAGCCAGATAAAGCGGCAGCCGGCGCGCTTGGCCAGCGCCAGGCACAGCTCCAGCTCGGCGCTGGTCTGGTGGATCTCGTCGACGATCACCACGTCGTGCTTGTCGATCATGTCGTCCTGCAGCCACCGCCGCGCGATGCCCGTCGTGACGATCACCACGTTCCAGGTGGGCGTTTCGGGCGTGGCCTCGCGCTCGCGGTTCACCACGCCCACGCGCAGCTCTTCGCCCACGATGGCCTGCGCGATGGGGCGGATCGCCAGCGTCTTGCCCGTCCCCGTCCCCGCCATGATCCCAAAGCCGCGGCCCGAGCGCGCCAGCTCGGCGATCTCGGCCCCGTGCTCGCGCTGCATGATCGTCGTGACGCCCGTAAGCTGCACGCCGAGCTCGATGGTCTCGCACGCCGCCCGCGTGGGCGCGATGACGACGACGCGGCCCTCGGCGGGCCGGCCGGGGTAACGCTCGCTGGGAGGTGTGGTCGGGACCTGGACCATGCGGCTTCGCTTCTGTGTCGGTGTGGCGTGTGGATCGGGATCTCACGGCGGCAAACCGCCGGGCCGCGCTTATCTACGCTGCGGGCGGAAGGGCAGGAAGCAGGCCAAATGCGATTCCAGCCGAAGCGCAACCTCTTACCCGTCTGTCACAAGCGGATGTAGCGGGCGAAGATCGTTTCGGCTCACATCACAGAATACATTAATACGTTGCTCACGGTAGACGGTGTCATTATCTTTCAGCGTTTCTTCGGGTAGTCACTTCAAAGCAGGGAGTGTACCGATGGCGCGATCCGGTAACAATAAGGGTGGTGGTGGGAACGGTCCGTCGCGAGTGCGGTTCATCATGTTAGAGGCCGATCTCGCAGATGGTGATTTTTCGCAGATCACACAAGCGATCACAAACGCTCTACGGCCAACTACCATTGTTCAGCAGCGACTGCTGGGCGTGCCGGTTGGTACTTCGTCCGAGATGTCCGACCTAGAAGAGGAGACGCTAGTCGATGCAGAAATCGACGAAGCTTCTCCACCCGTCGAGATTGGCACGCGTGCGGCGAACAAATCTAGCCCAGCGCGATCCAAGAAGCCCAGAAGTCCTCTAGTGATCGACGTGGATCTGAATTCTCCACTATCGTTCAACGAATTCGCCAACCAAAAGTCTCCCAAGAACGACGCGAAGCGCTATCTGACTGTCGCCGCATGGTTTAAGCTTCACCGCAGTGTGGATGCGATCACCCAAGATCATGTATACACGTGCTTTAGGGCAGTAGGGTGGCAAACCGCAATCGCCGACTTCGATAGTCCTCTGCGTGGGCTCGCGAAGCGCCAGCTCGTAAACCGCGCGGGTAAAGGCGAGTACGCCATAAACCATCTTGGGATTGCGGAAGTAGACAAGCTCGGTAACGGCGATACGGACTAATGCGGCTCACAGACTTTATTGGGACTGTGTCGCGATTTGGAGATCTGACACATACAGAGAAAATCCAGATGCTGGCTTGGTATCTACATACGTTTGGTGGCGTCGAGCGATTCGACGCCGCCAAGCTGCGCGCCTGTTACCAGGAGTTGCACCTTAGCTCGCCTGACTTCAGCACGTATCTTAAGCGAATGAGTGAGCGAAAGGACTTACTTAAAGATTCACGAGGATACCGTCTAGAAGGAAATATTCGGCGACAGCTAGATAGTCGATTCAATGCAAACACGACTGCTGTGGCGGTATCGAAGATACTGTCAGACCTACCCAGCCTCGTTCCCTCCGTTGCTGAGAAGTCCTTCCTGAACGAAGCGCTTGCGTGTTATCGAGTGAGGGCATACCGCGCTTCTATTGTCATGGTTTGGAACCTCGCCTACAGCCACCTCACGACGTGGATCCAAGCGGACTCACAACGGCTCTCAGAATTCAACAGCAAGATCGAGGTGCGGCTTCCGAAGAAAAAAGGGTTTGTAATCCGTACACCGGAAGATTTTGAGGAACTAAAGGAATTTGAGGTGATTGAGATATGCAACACAGCGGGCCTGCTATCGAAGAACGTCATCAAACTCCTTCAAGAAAAGCTCGCTCGAAGGAATGCGGCCGCACATCCGTCATCGGTAGTGCTTACGCAACATCAGGCTGATGATGCAATCTCGGACTTAGTCGCGAACGTGGTGTTGCGCCTTACAATGTAAGTCCGAGCTTTGTTCTGGAACGGCAAACCGAGCGCATCGCCAGCGTAATTGCCGGTCGTGAGTTCTAGATTGTCCCACGATGCGACCCGCCGCAGCGCAATCAAAGCACAGACACACTCGAGCCTATTTGTCCGCTTCCTCATCCTCACTCCGAAGTTGGGGAGGGAGCGAACGCATAGGATGATCGGTTGAGTGGCCACCCGGCTCTGGTGATGAGTGCTCGGACGGTGTGTTGGGTAGGAACGGCCGACCTCTTTGGACCTGAGCATCCTCATGCAGCATTGAGATGATCGTCTCAACGGTTCGAAGCGGAGCGTCATATACATTGGGCGCAAGGGATTTCAAATCTGCCAAAAATCCAAATAGCACAAAAAAACCTGCAATGACAACGCCCCATCTGATCTTCTTCCGTCTCATTTCAGCGTCGAGACGATCGATTGCCTGAAGAAGTTTCTGGCGCTGCTGGTCGTTAGGCACCTCCTCAACCTGTATCCTGAGGATATTGATCAGAACTCCCAACTTATTCTTATCTACTAGATTAGGATCGTAGTTGTCACGAAAATCCGTAAATGGCTCTTCGTATTCCAGAGCATCAAGAGATGCAGCGTAGCGGAGAATCTGCGCAAGGCGTCGTAGAGTGATCTTAATTTCGTAAAGCTCTTTCTTACTCGGATACACCGAGTCATCAGGCATTTTCATCCTTACCGTGTCGAACAACAACTCTATAAATGGTCGGGTAAACCGATCCACAACCTGTACTGGCGGTATTTCATCATCGGCGGCTCCACGCTGCTCCTGCGCCTCTTCCACAACGTTCGCAAGCACCGCAAATCGCCCGCATAGATCCTTCTCCCCCACGAGCGCGCGTACTTGATCGCGAACGGCATCTGGGTAAACTAGCAAACGATCCATCAGCCAAAGATAGACTGCTTCGAACCGGCTGATCAGTGTCGGATTGGCCGAGAGAGCCCCATATCGAGCATGAATTCGCTCAGCTAAAAACTCGAAATAGTCAGCAATAAACCGCAAAGCTTCTTCGTCATGATAGGCTCGCCTGAGCAGCTGTTCTATCATTGATGAAATCTGTTGCTCTTGGATCACCATGGTTTTCGCTGTAAAAAGAGATATTGTCTGCCGGATATCCTACTTGTCGGAGTCGCGTACAAGCTCTCGGCTCAGTGCCAATAACTCAGCGGCGCGCTCTCCAGCTAATCGGGCAAGCACCGGCTCCCAGTCGACGGGCGCTGGTCGATAGTTCCGCGTCGAGGGATCAGCGCGAGTCCGGCGAATGGTGTTCGTCGATACCCCGGTAGCCGCCGCTATCTCGTCGTCTGTAACGGCCCGCTTGAGGCGCTCCATCGCTTCTACGAAATCCATCTACGTTGGGTATTGTCAGAGTTGACAAGCTCAGCTTGGTCAATTACAATGATACCCAAGCAGGGCAATGAACAAGGCTGGCCGCCTCTCCCGCCAAGAAGACACGGCCAGCCTCACACACGGAACGACCCGAGGGCCGCCCGCTCCCCAAAGCTACCCCTGCTGCGCGGCCAGGGTCAAGAGGATAGGAGATCGCCATGCACAACGTCAGGAACGCCGCCGTATCCTCGCCCGCCCTCCAGCCGCGGCGGGAGGCACGCACATGATGCTGACGAGCGATGCTGGGGCCCGCCCCTCGCCCATGCGGCTGCTGGACATGCTGTTGGACCGGTTCGGGCTGTTCGAGGCGCTGGCCTACTCTACGATCAAGCTCAACCGCTGCACGCAGGCGGACGAGCTCGCGATGGACCCGCTGGTCGCCGAAGCGGTCCTGGAGTTTGGGGACGATCTGCGCAGCGCCCGCGCCGCCGCGGACGAGTGGGCCGAGGCCAAGGGCTTGGCCCAACACGGAGAACCGGGGGAGAGTGACGCGGACGCCTGAGAGCGACCAAGGAATCCGGCTAAGGAGCAAGCAGGGGGACGAAATCGAACAGCCGCGGACCAGCAAATTGGCCGCGGCTGTCGTGTTGACACGTGCCCTCGACCGCCCGGTGAGGTGTTGAGCGGGGGTCACGTGCTGGCACACAGGGGCAACAAACAGCACTTTATGGCATTAATAGGTCTGGGGTTTGCAGAAATGGTGGTACAGGTTTCCGTGAATGGGATCAGCTTTGAAAGGAGCAGGCAAATGAGACGTCGGATCAAGAGCGCTGTTGGGGCGGTCATCAGCATGGCAAGCTTCGCCACTGCGCTCCCGGCTGGTCGCAGGTACGTCCGCCGCAACGGCTGGAAGGCGCCGGGCGAGAAACACCGGCGCGAGAGTTCCGCACCATTGACCAGCAGTTCATCCACCTCGCGTCAGTTGTTCCGGGCGGGTTTGGCGGCTTGTTTTGGGACGAGCAGGGCAGGCCGAACGTATACCTCGTGGATACCTCCAAGCGAGCCGGGGCGGTCACCGCCGTCGCGACGTCGTTGCGGGGCCGTTACGTGAGCCTTCGCCGAGGCCAGAACCCGAACTTGGACGACATCCAGATCCTGCAGGGCCAATATGACTTCCCTACTTTGCTCCGCTGGGCGCGCCCTACTTGATCAGGAGGCGGCCCGCATCCCCGGGCTGGTGCTGCTCGACGCGGACGAACGAAGGAACCGCGTGCTTGCCGGCGTAGAGACCGCAGAGGGTGAGCAGCAGGTACGGGCAGCGCTGGGTCGGTTGAACATCCCGGCAGAAGCAGTCATCATCGAGCGCCGGGAGCGTGCCGCCCCGGCCCATGCAGGACTCGGTGTCGGATCCCGGATCGCACCGACAGGACTGGTGCGAACGATCGAAGACTACGCTCCTACCGTTGCGGGCGGGTACCGCATCCGGTGGCGAATCAACGCTTCGTACGTCGACCAGTGCAGTTTGGGGTTCAACGCGTGGCGGTACGATGCGTCTTCTAGTGCGTGGCAGCGCGTATTTACTACTGCTAGTCACTGCAGCAACGTCCGCTTCGGACTCGACAACATGCGGTATCACCAGTGGGATGTTGCGAACAGCGCCCATTATATCGGAAGAGAAATCTACGACCCGCCTGGAGTTCTCGGCACGACGGCAACGACGGATTGCTCGAACAGCAGTATGTGCTGCCCGCAGAACTATCGTTGCCGGCAAGCTGACGCTCTGGTCGCTTTGTGGGAGGCTACGCGCTGGGGCTACGGGCAGATCGCGCGCACGCTGCCCGGTTCACCCAAAACAATCGACGAGGCAAACCCGGCGTACCGGATCGCGGGCGAGATCAACTGGCCATTCACGGGGGAAACGCTGTACAAAGTAGGCACGACGACCGGAACAACCTCGGGGAATGTGACGTTGACGTGCACGTTCTCGTATCCAACCAGTGATAAGAAGCTACTCTGTCAGGACGAGATTCGCTTCGCCCAACCGGGTGACAGCGGGGGGCCGGTCTACGCGCTGCACCCGTCTGCTGCCGGATGGGTGTACCTTTACGGGACGGTTCAGGGCACCATGCTGATGAGTGCCATGAGCAACATCGAGAATGATTTGGGAATCCTCGACACGTACGACTGCGTGTCCGGAAATCCCGATTACCCGAACTGCAAGAGCGCAACGTAGCCGCTGAGGGTAGGCTGTGGCTGGCGGGGTCTGCCCAAGACACAAGCTGCTCCTGGCCGGGGATACGACCGGCCGGGAGCAATTTGGAGTTCAGCGAGTTACCGATTCAGCCGCGCACCCCACCGGTCGTCCGTTCCCACTGGTACCAATGGAACTCGCATCCGGGCCGCGTAGGAACAAAGATCACTTCCGGGGTAGCGCCGGCATTCGCCTCAACGAAGAACACCACTCCGCCGTGGTGCCCGCCCGGCCGGAGTTGCGAGGGGGACACGACGCGCGGGGGGCCGTACTTGGTGTAGACGCGCCGCTCCCAGGTGATCGGTTCATTATTCACGAACCAGGGCTTGGCAGCAGCGTACTCGGTCTGGTTCGCGAACACCTCACGAATAGACGCGCCCTCTACAAGGGTGTCTCCCGTCGAGGGATCCAAGACAGCGTCCAAGACACGGAGGGTACCGTTCTCCACCACACACAGGTTGATCCGCTGCGCACCACCCGCCGCTGGCACCGGAGGCGCAGCCGCAGGCAGTTCGGGCGGAGGACCAGCGGTCCGTCCGGCACAAGCAGCAGCCAGCAAAACGACCCATAGTACGCTGCTCAGTTTCATCTCAACCCTCCAGCCATTTGGTGCATCACGATTGAACGAGGTCACCCAGATCAGAGCGGCAGGAATTTACGTTTAAAGGGAATAGCGGGCCGAGCAGGTTCTGTGCCCCCGTTGTATGGACGAACG
>NZ_DATBNB010000613.1 GCF_036554565.1 Longimicrobium sp.
CGGGGAGCGGATCCTCGATCGTGGGCCCGTGCGCGGGGTGGATGGCGGACGGGTTCAGCGCCTGCACCCGGTCCAGGGACCGCAGGTACTCGGTCAGGTCTCCCTCCGGCGGGGCCACCAGCGTGGTGTCGGCGCCGCCCATGAACAGGTCGCCGGCGAAGAGGGCACGGTCGCCCTCGCCCCCGTTCGCATCCAGGAGAAACACGATGTGCTCCGGCGCGTGCCCGGGCGTCTGGATCACGCGCAGCACCCCGGCATTCGTCTCCACGCGGTCCCGCTCGCCGATCCAGCGGACGGCGCCATCGTACAGGCGCGGGCCGGCGGCGCCGCGGGCCATCATCACCGGCGCGCCGGTGCGCCGGGCCAGCTCCGGGGCGGCGTCGGCGTGGTCGGGGTGCGCGTGGGTGAGGAGGATGGCCACGGGCGGATGTCCCTCCAGCGCGGCGGCGATGGCATCCAGGTGCGCGGGGTCGGCGGGTCCGGGATCGATGACCACCGGCCGCTCGCGCCCCACCAGGAAGGTGCGGGTGCCGTCCAGTGTCATCGGCGACGGGTTGGGGGCCAGCAGCGTGCGGATCATCTCTTCGGCACGGGGTGGAGCAGGTTCCCAGCGGCGGAACGGGCGGGGATCAGGAAGATCCGCGCCCGTCGTCGCCGTCTGTTTTCTCCGGGCTCGCCTTCGCCCGCGAACCCGGCTGGTGCACCTTGTTCAGCAGGTCGCGCGAGGATTGCAGCAGGTCGCGCGACTTGCGGAGCATGCTGCGCGTGCGCTCCACCACCTCGTCGATGGTGCCCTCGGCCGGCGGGCCCGGCGGGGGCGATTCGTTGTCGCTCATTCGGTGGCGGATGGGGTGGCGGGAAGGGGCTCGGGGGCGAGCTCCGGCCGGGGCCGGCGATCGGGGCGGGGCGCGACGGGGTCGGCGCTCATGCACAGGGCCAGCAGCTCGGGCTCGCCCAGCGCCTCCCAGTCGGCGCTGACCGGGTGAAGTCGGCGCTTTTCGGTGCCGCATTCGAAGCACAGCCAGCCCTCGGCCATGGATTCGGGGAGGAACAGGTCCGACTTGCGGCTGGGCGTCACGCTCCAGACGTTCCACTCGCGTCCGTCGGGATCGAGAAAGCTCCGTACCGGCATTGCCTCACCGCGTTCTGGTGCCCGGCATTCCTGGCCCGCCGGCACAACGTAGAGCCCCGCGGGCGTGGCCCGCAACGTGCTTCGCCACGAGCAACTTCCAGCCCGGCCCGGACGCACGACCTGCGAATGGACATAAACATCAACTGCAAGCTTGCCGCCGTGCTGGCGGAGCGCATGCGCGGCGAGCGGAACGACCTTACCCGGCGCTGGCTGGACCGCATCGTCGCGCGCGTCGACATCGACCCCAACACCGTTTTCCCCACCGAAGAGCTGCTGAACCACGTTCCGCTGCTGATGGACCGCATCGCCGACTACCTGGAAAACCCGGCCGTCGACATCGTGGCCGAGTCGCCGGTGGTGGGCAAGGCCATGGAGCTGGGCGAGCTTCGCTACGCGCAGGGCTTCGACGTCCACGAGATCCTCAAGGAATACGAGCTCCTGGGGGGCGTGCTCTTCGCCTTCCTGGTGCGGACGGTGGAGAACATCGACGACCCGTGCACGCGGGCCGAGCTGCTGGCCTGCGCCCACCGCCTGTTCCGCGCCGTGTCCATCATCCAGCAGCTCACCACCTCGCAGTACCTGCGGCTGGCGTCGGAGCGGGTGCGCGAGCGCGAAGACCGGCTGCGCGGCTTCAACCGCACCGTCACCCACGAGCTGAAGAACCGCATCAGCGCCGTGCTCGGGGCGGGGCAGCTGCTGGAGGATCCCCACATCTCGGCAGACCCCGAGCGCCGCGCGCGCTTCGCGGCCATGGTGGTGCAGAACGCCGAGGGAATGCAGGACGTGCTGCAGAACCTGCTGGAACTGTCGAAGATGGACAGCGACTCACGCCACCAGCGCAACGTTCCGCTCCCCCGCGTGGCGGCCGAGGTGTGCCGGCAGCTTCGCGAGATGTCGAGCGCGCGCAACGTGCGGGTGGTGATCGAAGACATGCCCGACGTAGAGGTGAATGCCGGGGCGATCGAGCTGTGCCTGACCAACTACGTGTCGAACGCCATCAAGTACTCCGACCCGTCGCGCTCCAACCGCTGGGTGCGCCTGAGGGCCGACGTGCGGGCGGGCGACGGCGGAGCCGACCTGGTGATCGCCGTGGAAGACAACGGGCTGGGGGTGCCCGAAGAGGCGCGCGACAAGCTGTTTTCCCGCTTCTACCGCGCCCACGGCACCATCACCGGGGTAGAGGGCACCGGGCTGGGGCTCAGCATCGTGCGCGACACGGTGGAGTCGCTGGGCGGCCGCGCGTGGGCCGAGTTCGACCAGTCCGCCGGCTCGCGCTTTCTGCTGGCCGTTCCCTGCCGCCGCGCGGCGGACCGCGAGCGCCGCGGCGGGGCGGCCTCGGCGCCCGACGTGTAACGGCCGCGGCCGCCCCTGTCCCTGATTCGTCTCACGTTCTAACTTATTCGGCCGCGGGGGAACCGCCCGCCGTCTCCGCCGGAACGCTATTCATCTGTTCACGCGTCGTGCCCGAGGTGCCCGGGCCGCCGCGAGCGGCGGGCCAGCAAGGATTTTCGTCGCCGCCCCAGTCCTGCACGATCCACTCGAACTGCCGGATATTCCCATGCACACCATCGACGCCGGCCGCCGGAACACGCGGGTCGAAGCCCTGAAGCGCGAAGTGGAGTCGCACGTGCGCTATACCCTGGCCCGCGACCTGGCCGCGGCCACGGAGCGCGACGTGTACATGGCCACCTCGTGGACCGTCCGCGACCGCCTGGCCGACCGCTGGGCCGCCACCAACGCGCGCTACGAGCAGAGCGACGTCAAGCGCGTGTACTACCTGTCGCTGGAGTTCCTGATCGGGCGCACGCTGGGCAACGCGCTGATCAACCTGGGCTACTCCGGCGCCGCGGCCGAGGCGCTGCAGGAGCTGGGGTACGACATGGAAGAGCTGCAGGAGCGCGAGCCCGACGCGGGGCTGGGCAACGGCGGCCTGGGGCGGCTGGCGGCCTGCTACCTGGACAGCATGGCCACCCTGGAGCTGCCCGGGATGGGCTACGGCATCCGCTACGAGCACGGCATCTTCCGCCAGGCGGTGGACGAGCGCGGCCGGCAGGTGGAAAAGCCCGACAACTGGCTGAAGGA
>NZ_DATBNB010000614.1 GCF_036554565.1 Longimicrobium sp.
GAAACGTTCCTCGTGTTCGGCATCCTGATGGCGGCGAGCATCGCCTGCCTGGGCTGGGAATCGCCCGCGCGATGGCTGGTACTGGCGGGGCTCATCGTGGCGCAGGGGCTGTGGCTGGACCGGATGTACATCGCCGCGCACGAGGCCATCCACAAGAAGCTCTTTCCCGACCACCCGGCGTTGAACGACGCGCTCGGCACGCTCCTGCTGCTCCCGGTGGCCGCGCCGTTCACCGTCTATCGGAAGATCCACTTCTTCCACCACGGCCACAACCGCCGCGACGCGCGCACCGCCAACCTCGACACCTTTCCCACCACGCGGCCGCTGACGCCGTTGCGGCGGGGGTACTACCACGCGGTGTGGATCTTCTTCGTGTTCCTGGGCGGCTTCTTCGTGCACTCCATCGCCGCCGTGCTGATCTTTCTGCTGGTGCCCACCGCGCGCGCCGAACGGATCTCGCCCGTGTTCAAGCACTGGCGGGGCTCGCGCCGGCTGCGCGCCTGGGCCGAGTTCGCGGGCGGCCTCGGCTTTCACGCCGCCGTGTGGTGGGCGCTGGGGTTCGAGGCGTGGCTGGGGGCGCTGGGGCTGCCGCTTGCGGTGTTCGCCTGGGTGTGGTCGCTGCTCCTGTACGTGTACCACTACGACACCACGGTGGGCCCCGACGTGCGCCACAACGTGCGCTCGCTTCCGCGGCAGCGGTTCTTTTCGTGGCTGCTGCTGAACTTCAACGAGCACGCCACGCACCATTACGACCCCAACATCCCCTGGCACCAGCTGCCGGACCGCCGCCACATCCTCCCCGAGGCGTACCACCACAACCAGGGCGTCACCTCGCTCTGGCAGGCCATCTGGCAGCAGACGAAGGGGCCTCACATCGAGGAGATCGCCGAGGTCGGCGAATTTTCGGTGGACCTGGGGCTGATGCGCAGATGAAGATCCGCCCCGCGCAGCCGGGCGACGTGGATGGGATGCTGCGGATCAAGCGGGAACTGAAGCTGGATTCCACGGGAGATGCGCCCGGTGGCGGCTTTCTGCTGGGCGCCACGCGCGAGCAGTACGAGTTCCTGGTGGCGAACGCGCAGGTCCTCGCCCTCACCGACGATGACGGCGTGCTCGGCGGCTTCGCCATCGCGCTTCCCGACGGCGTACTTCGCGCGACGGACGTCTGGGCCCGCCGCCGGTCCATCGCGTGGGGCGACGGGGACTGGGACGCGCTGGAGGACGCGCGCGTGGCGTACTTCGACCAGCTCGCCATGCGCCCCGGCCCACGCCATCGGACCTACGCGCCGGCCCTGGCCCTCGCCGCGCTGGAACAGCTCGCGGCCACCGGGCACCACCACCTGTTCGCCACCGTGGTCCGCGAGCCGGTGATGAACCTCGCCTCGCCTCCGCTGCTGCAGGCCATCGGCGCGGCGCGGGTGGGCACCATCGACGAAGACTATCCCGAAGTCGGCCGCATCCTCTCCGACGTCTACCACCTCGCTCTCCATCCGGGTACCGCCGCGGATCTCGCTACCGGGTCCGCACTGGGCCGCAGGATCGCCCGCACGATGGGACGCGCTCACCTAGCTTGGCGCTGAGCCGGCTGGCATCTGCTCGGGGCCGGGGAATCCGGTCTGCCCGGACCGACAATGGAGTTGGGCACCGCAGCGACATTATCCGTTCGTTGAGCGCCTATCACCCGCACGTACGTACATCATGGCTCGCTGGCATCGCTCCCCGGAAGCACTCGAAGCAGCTCGCGACTGGCGTGACCGCTGCCTCCTCGCGGACGGCTCCATCTTGTCCGGCAATCGGCTCTGGACGCTCGAGAACCTGCTGCACCTGGATCGTCACTTCGTCCAGAATCTCGATGAGGGTGAGGGCGATTTCCTCCAGAAGCTAGAGGCGCAGCTCGCGCCCGCTCCGGCCCAGGCAAAGCAACTCGCCGCCGAGATACTGTGGATCTTGTACCTGAGTGTCAGCGAGCGAGGGATGAAGGGGGCCACCAAGCGAATCCAGATTCGCCGCGCATGGGAATGGTCCGGCGAGCGCCTCCCCGATGCACCGAAACTCGGAGAACCCCTGGAGCGAGGCGTGGGGTTTCCCGGCACGGCATTCAACACGGGCCGGTGGCGTGAACTCGTGTTCTGCATCGAGTTGTTCCGTGATTGGAAGCGGCTGCGGCGTTCAGATGCAGAATCGTTGATCAGCGACCCGTGGAGATTTGCTGAGTGGGTGGATCGGCACCCTGCGAGCAAGAACCGGCAGTTCCGTCACATGCTCCTGTATCTCCTGTTCCCGGAATCGTTCGAGCGGGTGATGACATCGAGCCACAAGGAGCAGATCCTTCGGCGCTTGGGGGCGAAGCTCGGGCTGGACGTTGCCGTCGATGGTATGGACCGCATGGCTGTGGACCGAGCCTTGGTAAGCCTGCGGCGTCGGCTGGAAGAGCGATTCGACGGCGCTGAGGCAGACTACTATGAAGGTCCGATCCGGAGTGAATGGATGGGAAAGGGATCGGTTCCGAAGGTTGGGGCTCGCAAAGCTACCCCGCCGCGGGCTGCTGATAAAGCACACGACCTGTCGCGGCAGCTGCAGAGTCCGGGGGATCGGCGCGTCTGGCTGATTGCCCCCGGCGAAGGCGCGCGGTTGTGGCAGGAGTTCCAGCGCGACGGCGTCTGCGCAATCGGGTGGGATGAACTGGGCGACCTGGCGGCCTATCCAACATACGAAGCGGCCTACGAAGCCCTTCGCGAAGTTCGCGGCGGGAATCCGTTGAACGATGCGAATGCCTGCTTCGAGTTTGCCCACAGGATGCGATTGGGCGATCTCGTCATCGCGAAGCAGGGGCGTAGCGTAATCGTTGGGGTTGGCGAGGTGACGTCTGGATACCGGTACGACGACGCGCGATCGGAGTACCGGAACGTTCGCGACGTGCGTTGGGACCAGGTAGGGCGCTGGACGCTGCCGGAAGAGCACCGGATGGTCGTGAAGACCCTCACGGAGATGACGACGTATCCCGCATGGCTCAGCGCGGCATCGGAAGCTCTCGGTCCGCTACCATCCCCTTCGACTCCGCCGGGTGGCTCGGACATACCACTGCCGGGACCGGATACCGTATTAGGACCTTATCCCATTGAGGACGCGTTGGACGAGATGTTCCTTACCCAAGCGCAGTTCAGTGGCATTCTCGACGCGCTGGGACGGCGGAAGAACGTGATCCTGGAAGGGGCGCCCGGCGTCGGAAAGACGTTCGTGGCGCGGCGGATCGCGTGGGCACTGATGGGCCAGAAAGACGATTCGCGCGTGCAGATGGTGCAGTTCCACCAGTCGTATGCGTACGAGGACTTCGTGCAGGGATGGCGGCCGCAGGCGCAGGGCTTCGCCCTCCAGAACGGCGTATTCCACCAGTTCTGCAAGCGCGCTCAAGCCGATCCG
>NZ_DATBNB010000615.1 GCF_036554565.1 Longimicrobium sp.
AGCTGTCGACCGCGTCCATCAGGGCGGTGATCTTCTGGCCCCACTCGCTGTTCGGGTCGCCCGACTCCAGCGCCTTGAGCCCCGAGCCCGCGATGATGGGAATGTCGTCGCCCGGGAAGTCGTACTCGCTGAGCAGCTCGCAGACTTCCAGCTCCACCAGTTCCAGGAGCTCCGGGTCGTCCACCATGTCGACCTTGTTCAGGAAGACCACGATGTACGGCACGTTCACCTGGCGCGCCAGCAGGATGTGCTCGCGCGTCTGGGGCATGGGGCCGTCGGCCGCCGACACCACCAGGATCGCTCCGTCCATCTGCGCCGCGCCCGTGATCATGTTCTTCACGTAGTCGGCGTGGCCGGGGCAGTCGACGTGCGCGTAGTGGCGCGCCTCGGTCTGGTACTCCACGTGCGCGGTGCTGATCGTGATGCCGCGCGCGCGCTCCTCGGGAGCCTTGTCGATGTTGTCGAAGCTGATGAAGTCGGCGAGCCCCTTGGCCGCCTGGATCCGCGTGATCGCGGCCGTCAGCGTGGTCTTGCCGTGGTCCACGTGCCCGATGGTGCCCACGTTCACGTGCGGCTTGTTGCGCTCGAACTTAGCCTTGGCCATTTCCCTTGTCGGTCCGATCCGGATGGTTGAATCGAGTGGGAGCGCGGCAGCGGGCTGCGCGAAGACTCCCCCGGTTTCGGGCCATCAGTGCCCGAACGCCGAACCGCGAGCCGTCGCGCAACTCCCTCCGCGAAGGCTCGCCAGTTGTCTCCCCCCGCCGTGCGTCCGCGCGACCCAAGGTCGTGCGAATACACTACTCCCGGCAGAAGGCAAGACGAGCAATGTATCGCAGGTGCCGCGGGGAGTCAACCCCCAGCGCCCTCGCCGCCGCTGTTCCCCACCCCACCCCCCACGGGTGGAGCGGACCCAATACTGCCCCGTCCGCCGCCGGCCGCAAGCCCCATTTTTCTCCCGCCACCGCCCGCACGCCGGCTCACTCGATGGTCTTGGAGAAGCGGCCCACGGTGAGGCCCAGGATGAGCACGGCCATCAGGGCGAGCACGGCCCCGTCGCGCCACAGGTGCTCCATCCCCGTTCCCTTCAGCAGCACGCCCCGCAGGATGCGCAGGTAGTAGGTGAGCGGAAGGGCGGCGCTGGCCCCCCGCAGCACGGGGGGCATGGCCTCGCGCGGAAACATGAAGCCGCTGAGCAGGATGTTGGGGAGCAGGAGCATGAAGCTCAGCTGCATCGCCTGCGCCTGCGTGCGCGCCACGGTGGAAACGAAGAGCCCCAGCCCCAGGCTGGCGAAGACGAACAGCAGCGTCAGCGCGTACAGCGTCGGCACACTTCCGCGCACCGGCACGCCGAAGACGAAGCGGCCCAGCAGCAGCACCACCGTCATCTGCACGTAGCCCACGCCGATGAAGGGAAGGATCTTTCCCAGCATCAGGCTGGTCCTGTCGATAGGGGTAACGATCAGCTGCTCCAGCGTCCCCCGCTCGCGCTCCCGCGTGACGGCCAGGCTGGTGACCAGGATCATCGTCATGGAAAGCAGCACGCCGATCAGCCCGGGGACGATGTACACCTCGCTGCGCAGCCCCGGGTTGTACCACGGGCGGACGCGCACCTCCAGCGCGGGCACCCCACCCGCCACCTTGCGCGCCTGCACGGTGCCGGCGAGCGCCGCGCCCGAGATGGCTGCGGACGAGG
Source organism: Longimicrobium sp. (assembly GCF_036554565.1). Classification (NCBI taxonomy): domain Bacteria; kingdom Pseudomonadati; phylum Gemmatimonadota; class Longimicrobiia; order Longimicrobiales; family Longimicrobiaceae; genus Longimicrobium; species Longimicrobium sp. The sequence goes on from NZ_DATBNB010000615.1 coordinate 1,694, forward strand.
CCATGGGGTCCGCCGCGTCGACGACCACCTGCGCCTGTGCGCCGTGGCCGCGCCGGAGGTCGCGCGCGAAGCCCGGCGGAACGACGATGCCGGCGCGCGCCCGCCCCGCGTCGAGTTCGCGCTTCATTTCGGTCCGCGTGGCGACGGGGCCCGTCACCCGGAAGTTGCCGGTGTTCTGCATCACCGCCACTAGCGCGCGGCTCTCCGACGTGCGCGATTCGTCGAGCACCACCGTGGGCAGGTTGCGGACGTCGGTGCGGATGGCGAAGCCGAACAGCACCAGTTGCATCGCGGGCATGGCCAGCATCAGCGCCAGCGTAAAGCGGTCGCGCCGCATCTGCACGAATTCCTTCCACAGCATGGGCCAGAGCGGCCAGCGGCGAAGCCGGTCCATGGCGCTCATACCACCACCCCCTCGTCGCGGCGCTGCAGCTCGATGAACACGTCCTCGATGCTGGGCTGGCCGAACTGCGCCGTGATCTCCGGGGGCGTACCCAGGGCGATCAGGTGGCTGCGCGAAAGGAAGGCGATGCGGTGGCACTGCTCCGCCTCGTCCATGTAGTGGGTGGTGACCAGGATGGTGGTCCCCGCCGCGGCAAGCTGGTGGATGAGCTGCCAGAACCGGCGCCGCGCGGCGGGATCCACCCCGGCCGTGGGCTCGTCTAGGAACAGCATGCGCGGGCGATGGGCGGTGGCGCAGGCCAGGGCCACGCGCTGCTTCCATCCGCCGCTCAGGGTGCCCGTCAGCTGGCGGGCGCGGGGCTCCAGCTCCAGCTCCGACAGCAGCTGCGCCGTCCTGCGCTCGCGCTCGCGCCCCGCCAGCCCGTAGACGGAGGCGTAGAAACGGAGGTTTTCGGCCACGCTCATGTCGTCATAAAGGCCGAATTTCTGGGACATGTAGCCGATGGAGCGGCGCACCTGTTCCGGCTCGCGCGCCACGTCGTGGCCTACGACCATCGCGGTTCCCGACGTGGGCTGCATCAGCCCGCAGAGCATGCGGATGGTGGTCGTCTTTCCCGAGCCGTTGGGCCCCAGCAGGCCGAACACCTCGCCCCGGGCGATCTCCATGTCCAGCGAGTGGACCGCCACCGCCTTTCCGAACACCTTGCGCAGGGCGACGGCGCGGACCGCGGCTTCGTCCGCGCTCATGGCCGCTTCTCCGCAATGGGAAGGGCGACGGTCAGGGGAAGGCCGGCCTTGAGCATTCCCGTTCCGTCGTCGAACTCCACGCGCACGCCGAAGAGCAGGTCCTCGCGCTCATCTTCCGTGAGTGCCACGCGTGGCGTGAACTCCGCGCGGGGGTTGATGGAGGCGATCCGGCCGCGGAACGTTGGGTCCGGGTGCCCGTCCAGCGTGGCGGTGACCGTCTGCCCCGTCCGCAGCAGGGGCAGCGTGGCCGCGCCGACGTACACGCGCGTCCACGGCCGGCGCGGATCGCCAACGGTGAGCGCGGGCTGCCCGGCCCCCAGCACCTCGCCCGGCTCGGCGATGCGGGTGATGACGACGCCGTCCGCCGGGGCCACCAGCGTCAGCTCGCCCGCGGTGCGGCGCGCAGCCTGGAGCGCGGCTTCCGCACCGGTGACTTCGGCGCGCGCGGCTTGCACCTGCTCGCTTCGCGCCCCGTCGCGCAGCACGCGGACGGACTCGCGGGCGGCGTCGCGCTGCGCGGCGGCGAGCGAGGCGGCGGCGCGCGCGTTGTCCAGGGCCTGGCGGCTGATGGCTCCCGCTTCCTCGAGCGCCCGGATGCGCTGAAGCTCGCGGGCCGCGCGGTCGGCCTCGGCCTGGCGGGCGCGCAGCTCGGCCTGTGCGCGGGCGATCTCCGCGGCGCGCGGGCCGGCCTGCAGGTCGCGGAGCCGCGCCTGGGCAAACGAGACGCGCGCCTCCGTCTGCGGCACCTGCGACTCGGTGGCGGCCTGCTCCAGCACGGCGAGCACCTGCCCCGCGCGCACCGCGTCGCCCTCGCGGACGCGCATCTCCACCACGCGGGCGGGCTGCATGGGCGCGAGGTCCACTTCCACCATCTCCAGGGTGCCCGTGGCGCCGGCGCCCCTCTCGTCTCCACCGCAGGCGGCGAGGACGATCATTGCCATCATGGCAAATGTTTTCATCGTTTCTCTCCAGGTCGGGGCGCCGTGAGCGCCGCCAGGGCGAACTCGGCGGCGTGGCGTCCGTAGGCTTCCATCTGCTCGGGGCTGGGCCCGCCCTCGGTGCCCAGCAGGATGGCCACGGCGGGACGGGCGACGTGGAACCACGGGATGAGCGACACGGTCGAGACGGCGGCGAACCGCGCGTCCATGTCGGCCCGGAAGATCCCCGCGCGCTGCCCTTCCTCGATCATGGCGCAGAGCCGGGCGAACACGGTCACCGCCAGCTGGGTGATGCCCTCCTGAGCGTGGGCGGCACCGGAATCGGCCAGCTCGCGCGACAACAGCCGCGGGATACTGGGGTGCGCGCGCATCACCTCGGACTGCAGGGCGATGACAACGCGGACCGCCTCGTCGGGGGTGCGCGCAGCGGCCAGCCGGTCCGTTCCGGTGGACGCGATGCGGCTGAACAGCCGGGTCAGCAGCTCGCGGTACAGCGCTTCCTTGTTGCCGAAGTAGTAATACAGCAGCGCGGGATTCACCCCCGCCGCGGCGCCGATCTGCTTGATGGTGGTCCCCGGAAATCCCTGCCGCGCGAACAGCTCTTCCGCCGCATCCAGAATTGCATCCCGCGCGGGGCCGTCGCGCCCCGCAGCTTCATCCGTCATCAGATGAACGCCATTGTTGTGGGTTCCACGTCCGTATCGCACGTATTAATTAATCGAT
>NZ_DATBNB010000616.1 GCF_036554565.1 Longimicrobium sp.
CATGTGGACGAACGCGGCCGGCACCATGTACTCCGGCAGCCGCTCGGCCAGGTGGGCGCGCAGCACCGCCGCGGCCGCACCGTCGCCCGTGTAGTAGGCCACCAGCCGCGGGTCGCCCACCTGCCCATCGCGCGCCACCACCACCGCCTCGCGCACCGCCGGGTGCTCGGCCAGCCGCGCCTCGATCTCGCCCAGCTCGATGCGGAACCCGCGCACCTTCACCTGCGAGTCGGCACGGCCCATGAACTCGATGGTCCCGTCCGGCAGCCACCGCCCCAGGTCGCCCGTGCGGTACAGCCGCGCGCCGGGCTGCGTGCCGAAGGGATCGGGGAGATAGCGCTCCGCCGTCTGCCCGGGGAGCCGCCGGTATCCGCGCGTGACTCCGGCGCCGCCCAGGTACAGCTCGCCCGTCACCCCCACCGGCACCGGTTCGCCGGCCCCGTCCAGCACGTAGATCTGGGCGTTGGCGATGGGGCGGCCCGGCGGCATGGAGCGGCTGGAGTAGCTCGACAGGTCTGCCCGCGCGTAGTGGTGCGCCGTGATCCCGGTGGCCTCGGTGGAGCCGTACGGGTTCAGGAACACCGGACGGGGCTCCGGCACCCGCGCCAGCTGCCGCGGATACAGCGGCTCCCCGCCGAAGACCACGATCCGCAGCCCGCCGATCGCCTTCCCCCCGTCCGCCTCGACCAGCGCCTGGAACCCCGTCGGCGTCAGGTTCATCATGGTGATGCCCGACGCCACGATCTGCGCCGTGATCCTCTGCGGCTCGAACGGCTTGCGCGCCAGGTGCACCCGGCCGCCCACGAACAGCGGAGCCATGAGGTTCCGCTGCGTCAGGTGGAAGCTGAAGGAGGTGACGACCAGCACCGCGTCGCGCTCCGTCATCGCGGTGGCGCCCAGGTACCAGTGCAGCAGGTTGGAGGCGCCCCCGTGCGTCATCATCACGCCCTTGGGCCGGCCCGTGGAGCCCGAGGTGTAGATCACGTACGTCAGGTGGTCCGGCGTCAGCGCCGCGCGCTCCGGGTTCGTGTCCGGCTGCCCCGCCCACCACGCCTCGTCGCCGTCGAGGGACAGCAGGGGCACGTCCAGCCCGGCCAGCCGTCCCGCGAGCGACCCCTGCGTCAGCATCACCACCGGGGCGCTGTCCTGCACCATGTCCAGCAGCCGCTCCCGCGGATAGGCGGGGTCCAAGGGCAGGTACGCGCCCCCCGCCTTCAGCACGCCGAACACGGCCACCACCAGCTCGGGCTCGCGCTCCACGCAGATCCCCACGCGCACGTCGGGGCCCACGCCCAAGGCGCGGAGGTGATGCGCCAGCCGGTTGGCGCGAGCGTTCAGCTCCGCGTACGTCAGCTCCCGGTCTTCGAAGACCACCGCCACCGCGTCGGGCGTGCGCGCGGCCTGCGCTTCGAAGAGCTCGTGGATGTACGAGTCGGCCGGGTACGGCGTCTCCGTGCGGTTCCACTCCTCGGTGACGAGCCTGCGCTCCTCGGCCGAGAGCAGCGGCAGCCGGTCCACCGGCCGGTTCTCATCCGCCGCCATCCCGGCCAGCATCCGGCGCAGGTATCCCGCGTAGCGCTCCACCGTCTCCGGGTCGAACAGCGACGTCGCGAACAGCACCTGGCCCGCGACGCTGCCCTCGTCTTCCCAGAGCTCGAGGGACAGGTCGAGCCCGTCCGGGGTGCGCGGCTCCACGCCCGCCGCGTCGCTCCACGGGGAGGGCAGCTCCGCGTTCCCAGGCGCATCCCGCCACGCGAACGCCGCGCGGAAGAGCGGCGTGGCCGAAGCGGCGCCGTCAAGCTGCACGAGCTCCACCACCCGCTCCCAGGGAAGGTCCTGGTTCCCGAGCGCCCCACGCACCCGCGCATCGACCCGCCCCAGCAGCTCCGCGCCCGTGGGCGAGCCCGACAGGTCCACCCGCACCGGCAGCGCGTTCTCGAAGCACCCGATCACCAGGTCCGTCTGCCCCGCCAGCCGTCCCAGCACCGCGGCCCACCCCGCCAGCAGGGTCGTGGAAACGTGCGCACCGTGGCGCTCTCCGAGCGTGCGTAGAGCAGCAGCCAGCGCCGCGTCCAGCTCCAGCCGGACGAAGGCCCGGGCGGGGTCCGGCTGCGCGGGGCGCGGGCGGTCCGCCGGCAGCTCCAGCGGCTCCGGGGCATCCGCCAGCGTCTCCCGCCAGTACTCCGCCTGCTGCCGCAGCAGCCCGCCCTCCATCACCGCCACGGGCAGCGAAGTGGAGGATGTACGACCAGCAAGCACGTCCATGGATCTGTATCCCTTCAGAAAATCTCGACCGGTACGTAAAACCGCGGGCCCCAGGTGCCCCGCAGTGTCCTTCGTCGTTCCATCTCACGTGGTTCGCGAGGGCGCCGGCGCCCCCGGGCCTCAGCCCCCGCCCGCGGCGGATGCGTGAACCGCGCGGGAGATTGCCGCCCCCAGCACCTCCACGTTCCCCTTGGACCACATGGTGTTGTGGTCACCCGGAACGCGCACCAGCTGGAACGGGCGGGCCCCCGGCAGGTCGTTCCAGCCGCGGCGGGGGTCGCCCGACGCCTCGGCGGCGTCGGTGCTGAAGATGTGGACGGAAGCCGGGAGCGGCCCGGGGACGATCTCCTCGTAGCTGCGCTCCAGGAGGTCCAGCCGGAGAGCCACCTGCTCGGCCCGCTCCACGGTGACCGATTCGGGAAGGAGCGCCCGCGCCTTGCACGCCGCGATGAAGCCCGCCATGTCCAGCCCCTCGCCATCCGCCCGAAGGGCCATGAGCGCCTCGGGGGTCGGCCGCATCTCGCCGGTGGCCCACGACAGCACCCCCAGCACCCGGTGCTGCCGCATCATCGGCGAGTCCGGCACCGGCATGGGGCCCGGGTAGATGGTGTCCAGCAGCCCCACGAACTCCACCGCCTGACCCGCTCCGACCAGCCGTTCCGCCACGGCGTAGGCATAGGCTCCGCCCGCGGACCACCCCGCCACGCGATACGGCCCCTCCGGCTGCACCTCGGTGATCATCCGCACCAGCCGGGTCACCAGGTCGTCCAGGGATTCGAGCTCGTCGGTGTCGTTGAGCGGGCCCGGCAGGGCGTAGACGGGGATCTCCGGGTCCAGGTGCGGGCGGAGGATCTGCCCGTAGAAGACGACCCCCAGCGCGTCGTGCGTCACGAACAGGGGGCGCTCGGAGCCGGTCTCCCGGATCGGGATGGCGTGGTTGGTGCCGAACCACTCGCCGTCGCCCTGCAGCCGCGCCGCGAGCTCGTAGAGCGTCGGGTGCGCG
>NZ_DATBNB010000617.1 GCF_036554565.1 Longimicrobium sp.
GCAGTCGCAGGTTTTCGCGGCGGTGATCGTTACCTACACCATTCACATGATCGAGATGTAGAGTGATGCTCTTCCCTCGCCACTCACGCAGCCCACATTCTGAGCACTTGTCATTGAGGATGCCTTCACCGATCAGCCGCAAGCGGAGGCGGTTGGTATTCGTGTAGGAACTTCGTTCGATAAGAATCTTGGCCAACGGCTGTCCGATTCCGCTTCCGCGCCCATGGCCTTGGCCGTCGAAATGAGAGATGTCGAGGCCGAGCCTTTCTACACGCTTTCGGAACTCTTTGTAGTTCCCCCCAGCCTCCGCGAGGCCAAGTACCCGGAGTGCGGCTCGGATCGATTTGGCCGCCTGAACGGCCTGCGTAAACTCCTCGTCGGAACGTCTCGGATTCTTCACTGTTCAGAACCGTCATCGCATGGGTCTATAGTACCTATCCGCGAAGGCAACACAATGGACATAGCGGACAAGTGCCGTCACTTGGCGGACTGCCGGGCTACCCCTTACGGGTTCGAGTCCCGTCCCAGGCACTCACGAATACGCGCCAAACCCCGGAGCCCACGCTTCGGGGTTTGCGCGTTTTATCGAGAAGATGCGAGTGCCCCCGAGCACCTCGTTCGGGGAAGCGTAATCCACGTGTAACGGTCGATGTATCGTACCGTAACGCGGATAGAGATCCATACATCGATCTTTAACGCGCTACCGGGACGGCGGTCGCTTGAGCCGCTGAAGTGGCTGGCGTCATGTCCGCGCATCCGGCCCTCACTCGAAGTCGCCGTCCAGAACGAACAGGAAGTTCGCTGCGATCCGCCCCGTGGTGCGAAAGATGCCCCCGATGTCGCCGTGAAGATGGCCGCGGGCGGCCCATCAGCGTGGGATCTGTAGTTCCCGCGGCAGACGGTCCCTTGCGGCGGGGGACGGGCGGGGGCAGGATTCCAGCGGAGACCCGGCATCGCGCGGGACGAATACTGAGCGGGAACACTCGACGGACGGCGGATGAGCGAGAACGGGTTCGGAGCGGCGGGGCACGATACGGCCGAGGCGCTGGTGGCCGAGGCCGAGGCGCTGGGCGAGCAGGATCGCTGGCACGAGGCGCACCAGCTTCTGGCCGATGAGCTGGAGTCGCACGCCGACGATCCGCGGGTGCTGTGCTGGCTGGGGATCGCGGCGCAGCGCCTGGGCGAGGAGGGCGAGGCGTACGACATGTTCCGCCGCGCGCTGGAACTGCAGCCGGAAGACCCGTTCGTCCTGGCCGTCGCGGGGACCGCCGTCGCCGCGCTGGACGACCCCGCGGGCGAGGGCGCGCTGCGCATGGCCGCGCTCACCGCCCCCGACTTTCCCTTCGCGCGGCAGGCGTACGGCGCCTACCTGGCCCGCGAGGGGCTGTTCGACGAAGCACTGGTGGAGCTGGAAGCCGCCCGCAGGCTCGCGCCGGACGACGCGGCCATCCACATGGAGCTCGGAATCGCGCTGCTCCTGGCCCGAAAGACCAGCGAGGGTCTGGACGCGCTGGAAGAAGCCCTGTCGTTCGCGCCCGACGACAGCTGGCTGCGCGCGCTGTTCGGTCTGGCGCTGGCAGACGCGGGACGCGGCGAGGAGAGCGCCGAGCAGCTTCACCAGGCGGCCGGGGAGCGCCACGAAGACGTCGAGGTGCAGCTGCTTGCCGCGCTCGCGATGGGCGCGCAGGGGTGGGAAGACCCGGCGTGGGAAGCCTTCGCCCGTGCCGAGGGCGCCGCCGACAGCGCCGACCGCGAGCTGCTGGCCGAGGTGGAAGACCGGCTGACCGCCGGCGCCGACGAAGCGGAGCAGTTCCTGCGGGCCGACCTGGGACCCACGCTCCTTCGCGAGCGCCTTCTGCAGCGGACCTGACCTCGTGACCCACTCCGATCCCCACGCCCCTCCGCCCGTCGCGCCGGGGGACCGCGCGCCGGTCCCCCCGCGCCGGCGCGACCCATGGCCCGTGCGCATCGTCCGCGGGCTGGTGAAGCTGGCCATCTTCATGGTCGCCTGCTGGGCGCTCACCGTGGCCGCCATCCACCTGTACGGGCGCCGCAACGAGGCACAGAAGGCCGATGCCATCGTGGTGCTGGGCGCGGCCCAGTACGACGGCCGTCCGTCGCCCGTGCTGCAGGCGCGGCTGGACCACGCCATCTCGCTGTACGAAAAGGGAATCGCGCCGCGGATGATCATGACGGGCGGCCAGGCCCCGGGCGACACCGTCAGCGAGGGCGAGGTGGGCCGGCGCTACGCCATCCGGCGCGGGGTTCCCGGCGACGCCATCCTGGTGGAGAAGTCGGGGATGACGACACTGGAATCCATGCAGTCCGTTTCCGAGCTGATGGGCAACCGCAAGATGCACACGGCCGTGCTGGTGAGCGATCCCTTCCACATGCTGCGGCTGAAGCTGCTGGCGCGGCTGGTCGGCTTCCAGGGATACACGTCGCCCACGCTCACCAGCCCCATTTCCGAGAGCCGCAGCGTGGAGCGCAAGCACCTGATCCGCGAAAGCTTCAGCCTGCCGTTCGCGCTGCTGCAGGCGCTGTGAACTTCGGCAACCACGACAGCCGCGGTCCGGACGGTCACCACGGGAGACGCCGCGAGGCGGTCCTGGTGCTCCCGCCCCGGTCCCCGTGGCTGCCGTTTTTGCCGTCCTTACCGTCTTCCCCGTAGTTACCCGATGCAGATTTCCATCGAACGATACACGCTGGGCAACGGCCTGCGGGTGGTGCTTTCCGCGGACCATTCGCTCCCCGTTGTCACCGTGAACTTCTGGTACAACGTCGGCAGCCGGAACGAGCGGCCGGGGCGCACCGGGCTGGCCCACCTGTTCGAGCACATGATGTTCCAGGGCTCGCAGAACGTTCCCGACACGCAGCACATGCAGACGGTGGAGCGCGTGGGCGGGTCCATCAACGCCACCACCTGGCTGGACCGCACCAACTACTACACCACCGTTCCCGCCAGCCACCTGGAATTGGCGCTGTGGCTGGACAGCGACCGGATGGGCTTCTTCCTCCCCGCGCTCACCCAGGAAAAGTTCGACAACCAGCGCGAGGTGGTGAAGAACGAGCGCCGCCAGCGCGTGGACAACGCGCCGTACGGCGACTGGGACGAGCGGATCCAGCGGCTGCTGTTTCCGCCGGACCACCCGTACCACCACTCGGTCATGGGCAGCATGGAAGACCTGGACGCGGCGAGCCTGGACGACGTCGCCGACTTCTTCCGCACCTTCTACGCGCCGGACAACGCCGTGCTCACCCTTTGCGGCGACTTCGACCGCGACACGGCGCGGTCGCTGATCGAGCGCTACTTCGGCCCCATCCCCCGCGGCCCCGGGCTCCCGCCGCTCCCCGGCACGCCCGGCGTCAGCCCCCTGCAGCTGGGCCGCGAGATCCGCGAAACGGTGGAGCAGCCCGTGGCCGCGGCGCGCGTGTACCTGGCGTACCGCATTCCCCCGTACGGCACCCCCGGCTACTACGCCGCCGACGTGCTTTCCGAGCTGCTGGCGGGCGGCAAGTCGGCCCGGCTGTACCGCTCGCTGGTGCGCGAGCGTCGGCTGGCGAGCGCCATCACCGCCATGGTGTTTCCCGTGGTCACCGGTGCGGCGCTGTTCGTCATGCGCGGGAGCGTGCTGCCGGGCCAGCCGCCCGAGCCGGTGGAGCAGGCGATGCTGGAGGCGCTGGGCACGCTCGGACGGGAGGGGCCGACGGAGCGCGAGATGGAACGGGCCGTCACAGGGCTCGAGGCGCGGCACCTGCTCGGCCTGCAGAAGACCAGCGAGCGGGCGGACACCCTGTCCATGCTGGAAACCTACTTCGGCGACCCGGGGCTGATCCAAACCGAGCTG
>NZ_DATBNB010000618.1 GCF_036554565.1 Longimicrobium sp.
CGTTCCGCGGCCGAGCGGGCGGTGGCGGGTGGCGTGCGCTCCGCGGCCGTCGCGCTGATGCACGCCTTCCGCGACCCGGCGCACGAGCGGGCGCTGGCGGGCGTGCTGCGCGAGGCGGGGTTCGAGCACGTGGCGCTGTCGAGCGACCTGGCGCCGTTCATCGGGCTGCTGGCGCGCGCGCAGACGGCGACGGTGGATGCCTACCTGGGGCCCGTGATCGGCCGCTACCTCGAGGGCGTGCGCGGGGCGCTGGGCGGCGGACGCCTCCATGTGATGACGAGCGCGGGCGGGCTGGTGCAGCCGGCGGACTTTCGCGCGAAGGACTCGCTGCTGAGCGGTCCGGCCGGTGGCGTCGTGGGTGCCGCGCTGGCGGGGCGGCGATCGGGGTTCGCGCGGGTGATCGCCTTCGACATGGGCGGCACGAGCACCGACGTGGCGCGGGTGGACGGCGACTTCGAGTACGTGTGGGAGCACGAGGTGGGCGGGGCGCGCATCGTGGCGCCCGCGCTGGCCATCGAAAGCGTGGCCGCGGGCGGCGGATCGATCTGCACCATCGACGCGCAGGGGCTGCGCGTGGGGCCGGAAAGCGCCGGCGCGTCTCCCGGGCCGGCGTGCTACGGCGCGGGCGGCCCGCTGACCGTCACCGACTGCAACCTGCTGCTGGGCCGGCTGGACGCCGCGCGTTTCGCCATCCCCGTGCACCCGGAGCCCGCCCGCGCCGCCGCGGCCGAGCTGGCGTCGCGCGTCCGCGAGCAGACGGGGGAGGACGTCGGCGGAGAAGCCCTGCTGTCCGGCCTGATCGACATCGCGGACGAACGCATGGCCGACGCGATTCGCGGCATTTCGCTGCGGCGGGGATACGATCCCGGCGAGTACGCGCTGGTGGCGTTCGGCGGGGCGGGCGCGCAGCACGCATGCGGTGTCGCCTCGCGTCTGGGGATCGGCACGGTCGTGGTTCCGGCGGACGCGGGGCTGCTGAGCGCGCTGGGCATCGGGCACGCGCCGCTGGAGCGCTTTGCCGAGCGGCAGGTGGTGCGGCGGCTGGACGAGATCGGCAACGAGATCGCATCCACCTTCGAAGCGCTGGCTGCAGAGGCGGCGGAGGCCGTGGCGCGCGAGGGCGTGGACGCATCGTCCATCGTCGTCCGGCGGCGGATCGCCAGCCTGCGCTACGTGGGCCAGGACTCCACGCTGATGGTGGACTGGGAGCCATCCGTCGACCTCCGCACGGCCTTCGAGGATCGCCATTCCGCCATCTACGGCCACCGCCCGGCCGCACGCCCGATCGAGGTGGAGAGCCTGCGCGCCATTGCATCCACCGTCGTCCCCGATCCCCCGGCCGCCCCCGATCCCCAGCCGCACGACGCCACCCCAGCCGCCACCCGCCGCACCTGGCTGGGCGGCGCCTGGGCAGACGTGCCCGTGTATGAGCGCGAGCGTCTGGACCTTGGCGCGCGCCTGACGGGCCCCGCGCTGATCGCCGAGCGCCACAGCGCCACCTTCGTCGCCCCGGATTGGACGGCGCGGCTGGATTCGGCGGACAACCTGGTACTGCAGTGCGATAACACCAAGTGCGAAAGTACTAAGTGCGAAAGTGCGAAAGTAACTTCGGGCGCCGCCGCGGGCTCTGAGAGCGACGCCGTTCACTCTCGCACTTTCGCACTTTCGCACTCTCGCACTTCCCCTCCAGACGCGGTCCGCACCGAACTCTTCATCTCCCGCTTCCGCGCGCTTGTGGGAGAAATGGGCGAAATGCTCCGCCGCACGGCGCTCTCCACCAACGTCAAGGAACGGCTGGACTTCTCCTGCGCGCTGCTGGACGCCGACGGCGAGCTGGTGGTGAACGCCCCGCACATTCCCGTACACCTGGGCGCCATGGGGCTGTGCGTGCGCGCCGTCCGCGACGCCGTGCCCATGCGGCCGGGCGACGTGGTCGTCACCAACCACCCCGGCTTCGGGGGATCGCACCTGCCGGACGTTACCGTCATCACGCCCGTTCACGACACGGACGGCACGATGATCGGGTACGTGGCCAGCCGCGCGCACCACGCCGAGATCGGCGGCACGCGGCCGGGGTCTATGCCGCCGTCTGCACGCACGCTGGCGGAAGAAGGCGTGGTGATCTCGCCGATGCACCTGGTGCGCGAGGGCCGGGCGCGGTGGGCCGAGATCCGCGCGGTGCTGGAGGGCGGCCCGCACCCCTCGCGCGCCGTGGACGACAACCTGGCGGACCTGGCCGCCGCGGTCGCCGCCAACCACCGCGGCGCCGAGATGCTGCGCGCGATGGCCCGCGAGCACGGACGCGATGCCGTGGCCGGCTACATGGGCGCGCTGAAGCGCCGGGCGGAAGACGGCATCCGCGCCGCCCTGCGCGGCATCGACGACGGTGTCTACGAAGCGGAAGAACGGCTGGACGACGGGTTGCCGCTCCGCGTCCGCATCGTCGTCGAGGGCGACCGCGCGTCCATCAGCTTCGCGGGCTCGGCGGAGGTGCATCCCGGCAATCTGAACGCAACTCCCGCCATCGTCCGCAGCGTCGTCCTCTACGTGCTGCGCCTGCTGGTGCGCGAGCCGCTTCCGTTGAACGAGGGGCTGATGCGCGCCGTAGAGCTCGACATTCCCCCCGGCCTGCTGAACCCGCCCTTCGGCGATGCCGCGCGCGACCCCGCCGTGGTGGGCGGCAACACCGAGGTCAGCCAGCGGCTCACCGACACGCTGCTCAAGGCGCTGGGCCTGGCCGCGTGCAGCCAGGGGACCATGAACAACGTGCTCTGGGGATCGGAGCGCTTCGGCTACTACGAGACCGTTTGTGGCGGGTCGGGCGCGGGGCCGGGATGGCACGGGGCCAGCGCGGTGCACACGCACATGACCAACACGCGCATCACCGATCCCGAGGTGGTGGAGCACCGCTACCCCGTGCGCGTGGACCGCTTCGCCGTGCGCGCGGGCTCCGGCGGGGCCGGGCGCTGGCGCGGCGGCGACGGCGCCGTGCGTGAGCTCACCTTCCTGCAGCCGATGTCGCTGTCCGTGCTCACCCAGCACCGCGCGGAGGGGCCGTACGGCATGGCGGGTGGCTTGGGCGGCGCGCCCGGGCGCCAGCGCGTCGTGCGCGCCGCGGGCGGAGAAATGGAGCTGAAATCCGTCGACGGGATGGAGGTGGAAGCGGGCGACCGGCTGGTGCTGGAGACGCCGGGCGGTGGCGGATTCGGGTCCCCGGTGGATGCTTCCGCGGCCTCCGGATGACCGCGCGCGCGTCCACCCGAATGCAAGGCTCTTTCGCGGCGCGCATCCTGCGCCGTACGTTGCGGTTCAGCCATTCGGAACTCCAGCGTCCCCACCCGTGACCGAGCCGTCTTCGCACCTGTCCGCCGCCTCAGCGACCCGCCGCGCCACCGGCGACCCGAACGTGTTCCTGATTCCGGAGGAGCATCTTCCGGCGGGTTTCGCGGCCAAGGTGGAAGCGGGCGGCTTTGTTCCGGCACCCACGCGGCCGGCCGCGACCGTGCTGCTGGCGCGCGACTCGGACGACGGCCCGGAGCTGCTGCTGATGCGCCGCAGCAAGCGCAGCGGCTTTGCGGCGGACGCGTGGGTGTTTCCCGGCGGCGTGGTGGACGACGAAGACCGCGACCCGGCCGTAATGGAGCGTCTGGATGGCCCCACGCCCATGCAGTGGGCCGAGCGCCTGGGGCTTACCGACCCGGCCGAGGCGCTGGCCTACGTGGTGGCGGCCGTGCGCGAGGCGTTCGAGGAAACGGGGATCCTGCTGGCCCGCGTGTCGGACGACGCCACCAACCCGGGCGGGGCGCTCTCGAACATCGACGTGGCGCGGCGCGCGCTGCTCAGCAGCGTGGTAGACCTGCGGCAGATCTTCATCACCCGCAACCTGCGGATGGCGGGAGACGAGCTGCTGTACCTGGCGCACTGGATTACCCCCGAGCCGGAGCCGCGGCGCTACGACACGCGCTTCTTCCTGGCCCGCGTGGACGCCGAGGCCGTCTGCACTCCGCACGAGGAGGAGCTGACCGAAAGCGTCTGGCTGACGGCCCGCGGCGCGGTGCACTACTTCGAGCTGGGCTCGCTGAAGATGCTGCCGCCCACCGTGCACACCCTGCGGCGCCTGGCCGGCTACGGAACCGTCGGGGAAATCTTCGCCGCCCTGGCGGATGCCCCGGTGCCCGCCATCCTTCCCGTGATGCGGCGGGTGGCGGATGGAGTGGCCATCGAGATTCCTCCCGAGGCCCGGCTGTAGGCCCAGGCCCGCAATTCGGCGCACCCCGCTTCGGCTGAAACCGCCGCCCCTCCCCCGCCGTATCACCCATCCATGAGCACTGATTCCGTTCCGGAGGCTGGCATGAACGAATACGAGGGCACGCCGTCCGGCGTGCTGATCCGCGACTTTCTCATCTTCCAGTTCAAGACGGTGCTGGACGGGATGAAGGACGCCATCGTCATCCCCTTCTCCATCATCGCGCTGATCGCCGACCTGATGGGCAGCCCGTCGCGCCGGGGCAGGACCTTCTACGCGCTGCTGGGCGCCTGCGAGGCGTTCGACCGATGGCTGAACCTCCACGCGCCGGCCCGCAACGCCACGCGCGGTCGCGACGGCCTGTTCGACACCAGCGAGCCCGGCGACGGCACGATGGTGGGCGAGCTCGAAGAGATTCTGCGCGGCGAACGGGCGCCGGTGCTGCCGCGAGCGTAAGGCGGCCCTGCACGGGAAAACGGGGGAGGGCACGCTCGGTGCTCTCCCCCCTTGGCCGTCACGACCCGTACACGCTATCTGCGCAGCAGGTACCAGCCGTCACCGAGCGGCGTTCGGCGCATCGTCGTGCGTTCCAGATAGCTGGCGGTGGAGGCCAGCGGTTGGCCGGGGCGCGCGTAGACCAGATACGTGGAGCCGCTCTGGGCGAACCGGAATGAAACGTGACCAGGCCTGGCCAACACTCTCTCCACGCCGGCGCCCCGCATCGCTGTGGTCAGACGGTCGTACTCCGCGCGGCCGACTCCTTCCGTCCGCAGCACATCGTCGAGGGAGCTGCTCGTCGACACTGCCTCGTGGAAGAGCCCCTCCCGCGGCCTTCCCGCCCAGCCGTTCAACTCCATCCATTCGACTCCCACCGCGAGTTCTTCGATCCGCCCGCTCCGCAGCACCTCGTCCGCCAGGGGCGCGAGCTGGGCAACCCGCGACGACGCGTAGGTTTCCACTCCGAACTCCGTCCGCAGCTCCGAGGTGGCGAGGGTAGCCACGAGCGCCGCGGCCGGCACCATCGCCTGGCGAAACTTGCGCTCCGTGGGCTTCCACACCGTGTACAGCCCCAGGATGGCCCCCGCCATCATCGTGCACAGCACGCCGGGGGCGTAGAGCAGGGCGACGGCCCATCCCATCCACGGGGCCAGCAGGTCCGCGGCGCAGATGGTGGCCAACCCACCGTACCCCACCACGTGGACCCAGAGCATGGCGTTCGCGGGAGCGCGCGTGGTGCCCGGGACCAGCTGCCGCCCGCCCGGGAGCGGCACCAGGGCGACGGATGTGGTGGCCAACGCCGGCATCTGCAGCCGCGCGCCCAGATCCGCCGTGCTCATCGGACGACCGCCGGTCCGGCCGGCAGCGGAGCAGCAACCGCGGACGCCGCGACGGGACAGGACATCGACTGGAGTTCCTTGCGATGGCGGGCGACGGCCGCGTTGGCACGGCCGCGCGACAGGCTCCAGCTGCGCCAGTCGCCCTCGCCTTCCCAGCGCGCGAGCAGGCGCTCGGCGGCGTGGCAGCGGGTGGGGCTGTCGTCCACGGCGCGGAGCGTGGCCAGCAGCGGCGGAACCGCGTCCGCGCTCAGCCGCGCGGCATAGGTGGCGTCGAACCGCGTGGCCGCGTCGGCGCGCGAGGCGTTCACGCGCACGATCATGGCGTCGGGATTCGCCACGTGCAGGAGCACCATCATCTCCACCGCCGCCATCAGCGCGCCCCAGGCGAACTTCTGCCGATGGCCGCGCAGCACCGTCCACGCGAACCACACGAACACCACGCCCAGCCACAGCATGAAGGCCGTTGTATACAGGCGCAGCTCCGTCAGCCCGTAGGCGCCCCAGTACAGGCGCATCCGGTGAATGCCGCTGGCCATGATCACGAACAGCAGCGCCACCTGCGTGCCCACCAGCAGCCGGAACGTGCGCTCGTGCCCGGGCTTTTCGCGCCGGACGATCCAGTCGGCCAGCAGCAGCAGGGGCAGCACGAGGCCCGCGACCGTCACCAGCTCGAAAAACCCGCGCCGCGCGTACTCCGAGAACGTGGCCGATCCCGCCGCCTGCACGCGCCCCACCCCGCCGAAGAAGTACGGCAGCTGCACCAGGACGAAAGCCAGGAACAGCGCGTTCAGCATCCCCAGCGCGGTGCCCACCTCCACCATCCCCAGCGACAGCCCGGCGGGACGCACGACCTCCGGGCCCGGCTCGTCGCTGCCGACGACCATCGTTCGCAGCACACCGCCCGCAAGCCAGGCGATGAACGCGGCGAGCAGCACGTGCCCCATCCCCGACGCCAGGTCGAAGCCGAAGACGCTGCCCAGCAGCCGCTCGAAGGCCGCGTCCGCCGCCGAAAGCAGCAGGCCGAACACCAGGAGCAGCGGCAGGCCGATGGCGGTGCCGCGCAGGACGGCGATTGCGACGGGCCACCCGCCGCCGCCCAGCTCCTTCCAGCGCACGTCGCGGGTCAGCAGCGCCACCGTGCCCATCGCTGCGTCCGCCACGGACGCGAGGGCCCCGAGCGCCAGGTTGGCGAGCCCCGCCAGCCGCAAGTGCCCGCCGCGCGCCCGCAGCATCGCCAGCGCCAGCACCAGCGCGAGCGCCGAAAGGGTGAGCGCCTTGAGCGTGGGCGAGTCGCGCCAGGCCATCAGCGCCGCGGCGCCGAGTGCCAGCGGAATCCATCCCACCGACACGTCGTCCGTCTCCGCCCAGCGCTGCATGCCCACGATGGCCGCCACGAGCACGAAGGTGAAGACGGTGATGTTGATGCCCCAAGGGGCGCTGCGAAGCAGCAGGTCACCCGCGATTCCGACCGCGACTGCGGCTCCCAGCACGCCCAGGCCCGTCCGTGTCTCGCGGCTGACCGCCGCACGTGTTGCCCGCTCGCTCGCGAGCACCGCATCTGCCCCGTTCATCACTGTCCCTCCCTCTCAAGGTTCAACCGGGTGTCCCCCACGCACTTCCGCACTTCCGCACTTCCGCACTAACGCACTCACGCACTCTTCAATCGTCCGAACCGCCGCTCGCGCCCCTGGAACCACTCCACCGCCCGCCCGAGCGCGGCGGGATCAAACTCCGGCCAGGCGAGCGGCGTGAAGTACAGTTCGGCGTACGCGCACTCCCAGAGGAGAAAATCGCTCAGCCGCTGCTCGCCGCCGGTGCGGACCAGCAGGTCCACGTCGGGCGCCGGCTCGTCCTCGCCCATCGCCCACCCCAGCGCCAGGGCGAAGTCCTCGCGCGAATCGCCCGTCGCCAGCGCCGCGGCCCGCAGCAGCGCATCGCGGGCGGAGTAGTCCAGCGCGATCCTCAGCGTCAGCCGGGTGCCGCCCGCCGTGGCCTCCTCCGCCGCGCGCACCTGGCGAAGGAGCACGTCCGGCAGCCGGTCGCGCCGCCCGATCACGCGAAGGCGCACCCCGTTCTCCACGCAGCGCTGCGCCTCGCCCGCCAGGTAGGCGCGGAACAGGCGCATCAGCCCGGCGACCTCGCGCGGGGGGCGGCCCCAGTTGTCTGACGAAAACGCGTACAGCGTCACCGTGCCGATGCCCAGCCCCGGCGCCGCCTCCACGATGCGGCGCACGGCCTTCGCCCCCTCGCGGTGCCCCGCCAGCCGCGGCCAGCCACGCGCGGCGGCCCATCGCCCGTTGCCGTCCATGATGAGGGCCACGTGCATCCCCGGATTTGGGCTGATGTTGAAAGTTCTTTGCATCGTAAAGCATCCAGGCAAAAAAAGGGACGGTTCACCGGTCGCGAACGGCGTGGATCAGCGCTTCCATGTGGTTCAGGTACGCTTCCAGTGCCGTGCGCCCCGCGTCGGTCAGGGCGTACTCGGTTCGGGGCGTGCGCCCCTCGAAGCTCTTGGTGCACACCACGTAGCCGGCTTCCTCGAGCTTGCGGGCGTGCACGCTCAGGTTGCCGTCCGTCAGGGCCAGCATGGTCTTGAGCTCGTTGAACGCCATGGACGTGTTCACCGCCAGCGCGCTGACGATGCCCAGCCGCACCCGCTCGTGGATCAGCCGGTCCAGCTCTGCCGAGCCCTCGTCGGCCGAGCCGGCGACGCTGCGCAGGACCGAGCTGGCCAGCGGCTCCGAAGGCTTCGGGTCAGCCACCGTGCCTCCGCGCGATCAGGGTGCCGAACACCATGTGGAGCCCGCCGAACCCCGCGGCCATGTACACGTCCCCCCAGGCGGCGGGGGAAAACAGCGCCGCCACGCCCACGGCCATGAAGCACATGCCCATCACGGGCACCGCGCGCACCGAGAACGCGCCGGCGGCCACGATGGCCACACCGAACAGCAGCAGCCACATCCCGGGAAGCACGGTGACGAGCTCCGCGGGGAACAGGACGGCGGTCAGCACGGCGCCCGCGGCCAGGGGCGGCGCCAGGCTCAGGATGAACTTGCGCCCCGGGCCGGTGAGCAGGCTCACCTTGGCGTGCCGGGCCTTGGTGGCCGAGGTCAGCAGGCCGATCAGCAGGCACACCAGCGCCGCCGCCATCCACGTCGCCAGCCAGAGCTCGGGCGACTGCTGCCGCGAGGCGAGCCACGCCGCCAGCACCGCCGCCACGCCGATCACCACCAGCCCCCAGCCGGAAACGGCCGTAAAGCTGCCCGCGCGCTCCATCGTTTCGCGGATGAAGCGCAGGTTGTCCATCGCCCGCTCGCGCAGGTCGAGGGAGGGATCGTCTGCCTCGGGCAGGGGCCGGATGGGCTGGATCTTCGCCATGGTGTTCATGATGCAGGTGCTCGGGCCGTCTGTCAAGTGCTTTGCGTTGTAAAGCAAACGCCGTGCCGAAAGCGAGAGGGGACGGCCTTCGTGTGCACGCCCGCTGGCCCATGCGCAATGTCATCCCGATGGAGCGGCCACGGGCGACCCGCCCGCACATCGTGGACAGCAGCGACTGAGGGATCCGCCACACATCTCGGGAAACGCTCCGCTCCGTCCGGCTCGCGGAGGCCAACGCTCCTGGTCCCTTCTCGAGAGAAGGACGAAAACAGGCTTCG
>NZ_DATBNB010000619.1 GCF_036554565.1 Longimicrobium sp.
ATCTTCAAGGTCCCGGCCGAGCCGGGGCTCACGCAGGTGGTGCTGGGGCACTCCGCCCTGGCCGAGGCCATCCGCCCCACCACCGTCAAGAACCTGTTCCTGCTCACCGCGGGAACGCTGCCGCCCAACCCGGCCGAGCTGCTGGGGAGCGACCGCATGCAGGAGGTGATCGCCGAGCTGCAGGGCGCCTTCGACATGGTGGTGTTCGACACCCCGCCCGTGCTGGCGGCCTCGGACGGCGTGGTGCTGGCGGCCGGCGTCGACGGCGTGGTGCTGGTGGTCCGGGCGGCGAGCACCGCCCGCGGGGCGGCGCAGCACGCGCTGCGGCAGCTGGGCGCCGTGGGCGCCCGGGTGCTGGGCGTGGTGCTGAACGACCCCGAGGGCCGCATGCCCACCTACGGCGGCTACGGCGACTACAACTACTACTACGCGGCCTACGCCGCGGTGGGCGAGCCCACCCCCAACGGCAAGCGGCGCGAGCACGCCTCCGTCTGATCGCGGCCGCCCCCCGCCCGCCCCGTGCGGACGGGGGGCGCCGCACCCTCGCAGCGATCGCCCGGCCAAGCCCGGAAGGAAATCCATGCCGAACCTGTACCGCGCCCTGGTGGACATTCCCCACCGGCTGCAGCGGCTGACCGCCGGCGCGTACCGCCCGGAGATCGACGGGCTGCGCTTCTTCGCCATCGCCATCGTGCTGCTGGGCCACCTGGCCTCGCGCGTGGAGAAGTTCCTGGCCCGGTCGTCGCCCCCGTCGCGGGCAGAGGCCGGGATCTTCTCGTTCCTGACGCACCCGGGCGCCGGGGTGCTGCTCTTCTTCGGCATCAGCGGCTTCATCCTGGCGGTGCAGTTCCTTCGGCAGGACCGGGCTCCGCTCAGCCGGCCCTTCCTGTCGCGCTACTTCCGCCGGCGCATCCTGCGCATCGAGCCGCCGTACCTGCTGCTCCTGCTGGTCACCTACGGCCTCATCCGGGTGACGGGCTTCCAGCCGCCGGAAACGGCCCGCTTCGCCGGCCCCCCGGCCTCGCTGGCCGACAGCCTGCTCGCCAGCCTGGGGTACGTGCACGTGCTGCTGTACGAGAACACCCCCCGGCTCTTCGGGCCCGGGTGGTCGCTGGAGGTAGAGGTGCAGTTCTACCTCTTTGCCCCCCTCTGCTTCTTCGCCTACTTCCGCACCCGCGACGCGGCCCGCCGGGCCATGGTCGGCGCCGTGGCGCTGGCGGCCAGCATCGCCGTGGCGCTCCTGGCGCCGGCCGACGCCGGCCCCGTGCACCTGGGGCGCTCGCTGCTGGTGTTCTTTCCCTACTTCTGGGTGGGGATCCTGATGGCCGACTTCCAGGATCCCATCCGCGCCTTCGCCGCCAGCCGCCGGCACTGGTCGTGGCTGGGGTGGGCGGGGCTGGTGGGGCTGTGCATCGTGGGGCCGCTGCAGGACATGCCCGAGTGGCGCGGGCTGATGATGGCCGTGCGGCTGGCCTCGGTGGTGGCCATCTTCGCGGCGGTGTTCTCGGCCGAGCACACCGCGTTCCGCCGCGTCTGCTCGCTTCCCTGGATCAGCCTGATCGGCGGCGCCTGCTACTCGCTCTACCTCACGCACCTGCAGGTGATGCAGGTGATGAGCGCGGTGATGTTCCGCGTCTTCCAGCCCGATTCGTGGCTGGTGGCCCTGGGCGCCGCGCTGCTGGTGCAGATCCCGGCGGTGCTGGTGGTGGGACTAGGGTTCTACGCCCTGGTCGAGCGCACCTTCATGATCCCCAACTGGCCCAGCGTGGCGATGGCGGGGGTGCGGCGCCGCTTCGGCCTGCCCGCGCGGGCGCCGCTGGCGGCCGCCACCGTGGTCCACGGCGCGGCGGCGGCAGACGGGCGGAGATGAGGCGGGGTGGCCCCTGGCCGGCGCGCGGCACTCTTCGCCTTGTTCGCACCGGCCGCGAACGTTAACTTTTGGGGGACTGGGAGCGCGCCCGCGCGGCGCGCCGCCACCCACCGGGGCCCGACGAC
>NZ_DATBNB010000620.1 GCF_036554565.1 Longimicrobium sp.
TGGACGTGGGGGCGGTGGCGCGCGCCACGGAGCGCATGCTTCGCCTTCTGCTGCGCGAGGACGTGCACTTCGAGGTGCGCACGAGTCCCCACCCCGTGCCGGTGTACGTAGACCCCGTGCAGGTGGAGCAGGTGCTGATGAACCTGGTGGTGAACGCCCGCGACGCCACCGGGCCGGGGGGCACCATTACCGTCGACGTGGGCTTCGTGGACGCGGCGGCCCACGCCGACCGCATGCCGGAGTACGTTCGCCCGGGGCACTACGCCCGCATCGTCGTTTCCGACACCGGGACGGGAATGACGCCGGAGGTGATCGCGCAGGCCTTCGAGCCGTTCTTCACCACCAAGCCCAGCGGCTTCGGCACGGGGCTGGGGCTTTCCACCGTGTTCGGAATGGTGAAGCAGGGCGGCGGATACGTGTGGGTGGAGAGCGAGCCCGGCGCCGGGGCCGTCTTCACCGTGCTCCTGCCGATCACGGCCGAGCGCCAGGAGAGCGCCCCCGACGTGGTGCTCCCCACCCGGCACGACCTGCGGGACAAGTCCGTGGTCGTGGTGGAGGACGAAGATGCGGTGCGCCACTTCGTGGTGGACGTGCTGAGCCGCCGCGGGGTGAACGTGCTGCACTTCGCCACCCCCGGCGAGGCGCTGAGCGTGCTCGCCGACCCGTATCGCCCCGTGGACGTGCTGGTTACCGACGTCGTGCTCCCGGAGATGTCCGGACCGGAGATGGTGGAGCGCATCCGGCCGGGGCGCCCCCACCTGGGGGTGATCTACATCTCCGGCTACACCCCCGAGGAAACGGCCTTCACCCCCCTGCTCCGGCGCGGCAACGTGCTGCAAAAGCCCTTCGGGCCCGACGACCTGCTCGACCGCGTCTCCTCCGCCGCCCTGTAGGGTGCGAGGCGCGCGCCGGCTCCGGCGTCAGGGATTCGCGCGCACGCCGCCCGCCCGCGCCAGCGCCGCGCCCCCGCCCACGACGGGCACCGTGAACGACGTTCCCGCCAGGTCCACGGTCAGCCGCGTTCCGGCCCGTGGCCAGAGGGTGAACTCGGGGTCGCTCGACATGATCATCACCGCGAGCTGCCTTCCCGCCGGGATCACCTGGTCGTCCGGTTCCAGGTCGAAGGTCAGGTCGTAGAACCTTCCCGGGACGAGCCGCTCGCCGGGCCGGGTGGACGTGTAGGCGCCCCCGCGCGTGAGCGAAGCATGGTTCTGGATGTCGGCCCACCCGCGCGTCACCACGCCCGCGCGGCTGGCGTCGCCGACCGCCGCCGAGTCGAAGGGCAGCGTCACCATCCACACGCTGAGGTTCGCCGCGGGCCGATCCACCGACACGCGGAGGGTGACGCGCGGCGTTCCGGAAATGCGCAGCGAATCGGTGAGCGGCGCCGTGGCGAAGAGCAGGCGGTGGGTGGAGCGAGGTGCAATGGCGTTGGCGCTGCCGCTGACCGAAACGTCGTCCGTGAAGGACTCGGTCCCCCGCCCCGGCCGAAGGGCGAGCGGGCCGACGCCGTTGCCGCCGGGCGCGGGATACAGCCGCACAGGCTCGGACCCCGGCGCCGGAAACGAGGCGAACGGAACCGGCGCCGCCATGGCGCCGCGCCCCGACGGACGCGCCGCGGTGCTGGAGACGATCCAGACCGGCGGATCGTTGCGGACGCCGTTCTCCACGCCGTACAGGTAGTGGGTGAACCAGCGGTTCAGCATCTCCGCGGGCGGATCGCCGCCGTGGCCGCCCTGGTGAAGGTACATCGACACGGGAAGGCCGTGCGCCTTCATCTCTTCGTAGATCCGCATGGTGTGCGAGGGCATCACGTTGTAGTCGTTCAGCCCGTGCGCCAGCAGCACCGCCGCCCGGATGTTCCGTACGTGCGGCAGCAGCTCGCGCGAGGCCCAGAATTCGTTGAAGTCGCCGGAGGCGCGGTCCTGCCCCGCGGCGAAGACGCCGCCCTTTACGGTGCGGTCGCAGATGGCGCGCGTGGCCGGCGGGCCGCTGGCCACGAAGTCGTAGAGCACGTCCACGTCCTCGCCCAGGTACCCGCCCGGCGACCGCACCAGCCCGTTGGAGCGGTAGTAGTGGTAGTACGACGTGTTGGCGGCCACCGGCACCACCACCTCCAGCCCCGCCACCCCCGTCGTCGCCGCGGCCAGGGGCAGCGTGCCCTCGTACGACGTGCCGATCATCCCCACCTTGCCCGTGGACCACGACGTCGCCGACACCTCCTGGGCACCGTTCGGCGTGGTATAGCCCTTCGCCCGTCCGTTCAGCCAGTCGATCACGGACTTCATCGCCGTGCGCTCCGGCGTGTCGCCGATCGTCACGCACCCCTGCGAGCGCCCCGTCCCCGGCGCGTCCGAGTGCACCACCGCAAAGCCGCGCGGCACCCACGTGCCCACGAGCTGGTTGGAGATGCGCGTCCGCGTGGAATCGTGCGGGGGACCGCGCATGGCGCCGCGGGCCGGCGAGGGCTCGCCCAGCTCCTGGCGCACGTTCCAGAACGCGAAGGTGCGCGCGACGCCGGCGTAGTACGGGCTGGACCCGTACACCACCGGCACCTTCAACCCCTCCGTTTCCGTCTGGCGCGGCCGCGTCACCCCCACGTGCACGCGGTCCCTGCGGCCGTCCCCGTCGGAGTCGAACTCCGTTTCCACCCACAGGTTCTGCCGGATCCACTGCGAGGGTTCGGCGAACGCCGGAACCACCTGCGCCATCCCGTTCGCGAACACGGGGCGGGCGCCTTGCTGCGCGGCGGGCGGGCTCGCCGGCGCAGACGGGGAGCTCGCAGGTGCCGGCGGGGCGCTCGCCGGCACCTGCGGCGTGGCGGCGCACGCGGCGGAGGCAAGCGTGAGCGCGGCCGCGATGCCGGCGCGGCGCAGGAGTGATTCAGTCATGCTCGGGCCTCGTGTGATACTCGCGCAGGGCGAGGGCAGGAGTTCGATGACGAAGGGGCAGGCGGACGGAGAGACGTTATCGTTTCGGCGCCGATGTGAAAAGGGAGCAGCGCCTCGAATAAGCTTGCCGGGTTGAACGGCCGCTCTCATCTTTGTCCCACAAGGTGCGGCCAAGAGACATCGAGACCTCTCGATCTCATCTACCACATTTCAAAACATGTTCATACGATGGACAAGCACGCTTTGCTCGAGACGATGCTCTCCCGCCAACTGCAATGGATCGCCGCGGCCGATTTGAAGGTCTCTCCCCTGGCGACGGTAGACATCGCAATGTTCGGGGTCATAGCGGCCGTTGCTCCCGGACCAAAAATTTGGACAGGAGTGAGCATCACCCTCACGGTCCTCGCCGTGGCGACTCTCACCGCGAGCTTGCTGCACCTGCTCGTCGCAACGTCTCCTCGTACCCGGGACCCCGTGGGATCTCTGATTTATTTCGGAGGCATCACTCAGCGGACAGAGGATGAGTTCGTCCTAGAAGTGCAAAACCTGGAGGCAGAGCAGTATGAGTTGGATCTTGCCCGCCAGACCTACCGGAATGCCTGTATCGCCGGTGAGAAGTACAAGCATGTGAAAATCGGCACCCGGTTCCTCTACGCCGCCATCATCCCCTGGACTCTGGCCGTGTACCTGCTGATCAGCCTGAACACGCAGTAAATTCATCTCAAAGCCACGAAGATCATGGACTTGGACGCACGCTCGCTCGGAAACAAGGTCGACGCACTGCTCGAAGAGCGTTTCCACGAGGTAAGTATCGACACGGTTCCCGAGGCCGGTGACCGCCGGCTTACCCATGGAGGCACCGGGCTGGCCGGCGAGTTCACGTTCCTCTACGTGGACATGCGCTCCTCGTCAGCACTTTCATGGGCCTACCGCCGCCAGTCAGTCGCAAAGCTCTACAAGGCATTTCACCACTGCATGGTAGAGGCGGTAAAAGCCGGCAACGGACGTGTACGGAGCTTCGATGGCGACCGCGTCCTGGGCATCTTCGCCGGCGCGAGCCGGGCAGATCAGGCCGTGGACACCGCCCTGCACATGGTCGGTTGCAAGGAAGAGATTCTAGTTCCGAAGATCCAAGCCAAGTATCAGAACGACTCCTTCGACATCGGCATCGGAATCGCTACGGGACCTGCGCTCGCAATGAAAGCGGGAGTCGGCTACGACATGAACAACCGTGACCTGGTCTGGATCGGCGATCCTCCCAACCTTGGGTCGAAGCTGAGTGACCTCGCACGTGAACCGGAATCGATCTACATCTGCCGCACGACTTTCGATCTCCTCGGGATTTCCAATCGATACACGACCAAGTCCGGTGAGAAGATTGACATGTGGGAGAAAAAAGCATTGTCGTTCAATGACGGGCAGGTCGAATGCTATTCGAGCGCATGGTACCGGAAACTCATCCGATGAGCGGACACGGGCCGAGCTGACACAGAGTTGAACATGTAAGTGTCACCTCTTGACGTGTTCCATCACCTAAACCGCTAGCAAGCCCCCCGATCCATGGCCCTGCCCCCCACAGCTAGCCAGCGGGGGTGACGCGGCAAACACGACGTACGGGACCTCGAACTCATCCGACTCCACGCCCCGGCCCATGTCCCGCTAGGCGTGGAGGATCTCGCGTCGATACCTGGTCCATGCCTGTCCCGCGGGCGAAACGGCATCCACATCGAACAGCGCTGGCGGGAAGCCATAGCGAGTGGCGTCTCCGTTCGGCCTGCTCGACAACGTGATTGCCGGCTGGAGCCCCCGCCGCCCAAGAATGGATGTTGCATGTGCTTGCGTAAGCCGCGAGCGGGTGCAGCGGGACCGTGCGCCTTGCGGGAGAGCGCCGGACCCGGCGCGCGGGCATCATCCCGTCCAGATGCCGTCACTCCGCTCCACCAACCTGAAACAGGTGTGAAATGACGAACGCGGCGATCGCGATCTCGCGCGGCTCCGGCTCCGCGGCGGGCGAGGAGCTGGGCGCGGCCATGCGGGAGCAGCTGGGGGGCGAATCCCCGGACGCCCTCATCGTCTTCGCCTCGCCCGGCCAGGACCACGAGGCCCTGCTCCGGGCGCTCACCGCCTCGTGCCGCCCCGGCGTGCTGGTGGGGTGCTCGTCGGCGGGCGAGTTCACCAGCGACGAGGCGGGCGTGGGAATGACCTGCGCGGTCGGGCTCGCGGCGCCCGAGATGCGGTTCGCCGCCGCCATCGGGCGCGGCCTGCGGGAAGACCGCGTGGCCGCGGCCGAGGCGCTGGCCGGCGGGTTCCGCGGCCGGCACACGCCCGGATACCGCCATCATGCGGCGCTCGTCTTTACCGATGCGCTGGCCGGCTTCGCCGACGACCTGGTGGACCGGCTGGCCCTGCTCACCGGGGGCGTCTACCGCTTCTTCGGCGGCGGTGCCGGCGACGACGCACGCTTCGAGCACACGGTGGTGTTCTGCGGCACCGAGGTGGCCAGCGACGCCGTGGTGGCGCTAGAGATCCTTTCCAACAAGCGCATCGGCATCGGGGTGCGCCACGGATGGGCGCCCGGCGGAGAGCGCATGCGCGTCACCGAGGCGAGCGGAGCGCGGGTGGGCAGCCTGAACGCGGTATCCACGGCCGAGGTCTTCGAATCGCACGCCGCGTCCACCGGCCAGGCCTTCGACCGCGGCGAGCCCGTGCCCTTCTTCCTGCACAACGTCCTGGGCGTGGAGTCGCCCGAGGGATACCGGCTGCGCGTTCCGCTCTCCGTGGACGAGGACGGGTCTGTGGGGTGCGCGGCCGACGTGCCCTCCGGTGCCGCCGCCTGCATCATGACGACGACCGCCGCCTCCGCCGCCGACGCAGCGGCCGAGGCCACCCGCGCCGCGCTGGCGCAGATGGACGGCAACGAGCCCGCGGTGGCGCTGGTGTTCGACTGCGTGGCCACGCGGCTGCGGCTGGGGCAGGATTTCGGCGCCGAGCTGGCGGCGGTGCAGCACGAGCTGGGCAGCACCCGCATGGCGGGCTTCAACACCTATGGCCAGATCGCGCAGGCGGAGGGCCAGTTCAGCGGCTTCCACAATTGCACGGCCGTCGTTTGCACGATCCCCCGGTAGCCGTGAACGCGGTACCCGCCGGGCTCCTCGACCTGGTCGGCGAGCTCGCCACCGTACAGCGGCGCCCCGAGGCCGCCGCCGCGCTCGCCCGCCTTCTCGGCGGTGAGCGCCTGCTGCTCTTTGCCCCCGATCCCGAGCTGGGCGTCGTCCTTCCCGCGCCCGGCTTTCCGCAGGTGCTGCGGGGTGCCGCGGCATGGCGGGCATTCATCGAGGCGTCCGCGCCGGACGGCGGCTTCGAGGGGACGGTGCCCGGCCCGGACGGGCCGGAGCCGGCGCAGGGCTGCGCGCTCGCGGACGGGACCGCCGCGGTGCTGGTGCGGCCGGCCCCCGGCGCGCCTGGGCCGGGGCTCCTCGCCCCCCTCCTTCCCCTGCTGTCGGCGTTCTTCCAGGCCGAGCGGCAGGTGATCGCCGACGAGGTGCGGCTGCGGGCGGCGCGGGAAGCGGCCGAACGGGAGCGGGCGCTCACGCGGACGCTGCAGGAGCTGCGCGGTCGGCTGGAAGCCGCGCTCGCCGAGGCCGGCGAGGCGCGGGCACAGGCCGGGCAGCGGGCGGAAGAGGCCGAGGCGCTGGCGACGGAGCTGCAGGCGCACACGGAACAGCTCCAGGACCAGGCGGTGGAGCTGGAGGTGCTCAACGACGAGCTCGCGGTGCGCGCCGCACAGGCGGAGCGCGCGGGCGCCGAGGCCGACGAGGCCAACCGGGCCAAGTCGTCGTTCCTGGCCAACATGAGCCACGAGCTCCGCACGCCCATCAACGCCGTGATCGGCTACGCGGAGCTTCTCACCATGGGCGTCACCGGGCCGGTCACGCCCCGGCAGCAGGCGCAGCTGGAACGGATCCGGGTGAGCAGCGCGCACCTGCTCACCCTGATCAACGACATCCTGGACGTGGCCAAGGTCGAGGCCGGGCACATGACGGTGGAGCACACCCGCGAACCCGTGGCCGACGTGGTCGCCGAGGCGGTCGCGCTGATCGGCTTGCAGGCGGAGGCGGGGGCACTCACGCTCCGGGACGAGTGCGGGGCATCGCCCGCCAGCTACGTGGGCGACCGCGACCGGGTGCGCCAGATCGTCGTGAACCTGCTCTCCAACGCGGTGAAGTTCACCCCGGGCGGGGGGCGGGTGACCATCCGCTGCGGCACCACCGACCGGCCGGGAGCGGACGCCCAGCTCGCGGGCGCGGGCCCGTGGACCTACCTGGCGGTGGAGGACACCGGCATCGGCATTCCGGCCGACCAGCTTCCGCGGATCTTCCAGCCCTTCGTCCAGGCCGAGGAGGGGCACACGCGGACCAAGGGCGGAACGGGGCTGGGGCTCACCATCAGCCGGCAATTGGCACGGCTGATGGGGGGCGACCTCACCGCCACCAGCCGCGAGGGACAGGGCTCGCGCTTCGTCCTGTGGCTCCCGGCGGTCACGGCCGAAACGGGAGCCCTGGACGGTGCCATCCGCGTGGACGCGCAGACCGCCTGAGACGCCGGAGGCATCCAGAACGGCGCCGGGTTCGGCGCGCCCGGCCCGCCGCCGGCGAAACGCAAACGCCGCCGCTCCGGGGAGCGGCGGCGTTCCTGCGCGGCGGTCCGGGGCCGGCGCCTAGAACAGGTACCGCAGCCCCAGCTGCACCCGGTAGACGTCGGCCGTCGTGGCGGTGCGCGTGAACGTTTCGGTGATCAGCTCGCCGCTGATGTTCCGCAGGCGGAACTGGGGCTGGCCCGCGGCGTTGGCCCCCGCCGGCAGCACAGGCTGCATGGTGACGAACGCAAAGCCCGTCCCGTAGTCGCTGCTCAGCAGGTTGGCGAAGTTCAGCACGTCGGCGCGCAGTTCCAGGCCGTGGCG
>NZ_DATBNB010000621.1 GCF_036554565.1 Longimicrobium sp.
ACCTGCTCGCCCGTGCGCTCCTGCACCTGGATCAGGTGCACGCCGAACTGGCTGACCACCGGCTGCGAGATCTCGTTGACCGGCAGCGAGAAGGCGGCCGAATCGAACGAGGGCACCATCTGCCCGCGGCCGAACGTGCCCAGGTCGCCGCCCTGCTGCGCGCTGCCCGTGTCGTCGGATTCGCGGCGCGCCACCTCGGCGAAGTCGGCGCCGCCCGCCAGCTCCTGGCGAAGCTCCTGCGCCTGGCGGATGGTGCCCGCGCGGTCGGCCTCGGTGATCGTCAGCGGAAGGTACGCCACCTTCAGCCGCGCGCCCTGCGGACGGTCGAAGTCGTCGCGGTGCTCGTCGTAGTAGCGGCGGATCTCCGCCTGGCTGACCGTGGGCGCCGTGGGGGCCAGCTTTTCCAGCGGCAGCGCCACGTAGTCCACCGTCACCGTTTCGCTGCGGTCCTGGAAGGCGCGCCACAGCTCGGCGTCGCTCAGGAAGCGGCCGGCCGAAAGCTGGTTGATCAGCTTCTGGCGGGGCAGCGACTCGCGGTAGTACTGCTCCAGCTGCGCGAAGATCTCGGGGGTGGCGCGTGCGCTGCCCAGGAACGCGCGGTACTTCTGCAGGTCGAACTGGCCGTTGGTCAGGAAGATCTCCTGGCGCGCCAGGTCCGGCTGCGGAAGGTTGCGGGCGGCCCACAGGATCTCCTGGTCCGTCACGCGAATGCGGCGGCGCGAAAGCTCCTGCCGGAGCAGGATCTCGGCGACCACCTGGTCCCACGCCTGCTCGCGGATGGCGCGCTCCGTCTCGGGCGTGATCTCGGTGCCCTGCTGCTGCGCCTGCTGCACCATCGCGTTGTAGGCGTCGTTGTACACCTGCGCGGTGATGGCCGAGCCGTTTACGCTGCCCAGGGCGCCGGAGCGCGCGCCGGCGCCGCCCATCACTTCCATGCCGATCTCGAGCACCATCCACAGGATGAAAGCGGGGATGATGAGGAAGACCAGGGCCTTGCCCACGTTGGAGCGGATGAACTGCATCATGTGGAAACGGACTCCGCGCTGGGATCCGAAGCGCCGGCTGGCGATTCGGCGTCTGAAGGTGCCGGGAAACCGCGGTTCATGCGGGAAAGCAAGCCGCCCAAAATAGTCGGAGCGCCGCGCCCACGCAACCCGGCGGCGTTGTTGACAGTGGCTGAGCGCCAGATTTAAGTTGCACCCCCTGTCACCCCAGCCTCGCCCCGGCTTTTCTCGCGCCCCGTTACACGGTATGGCCGAACTTTCTCCTGAGCTGGCGTCCCGCATTCAGCAGCTGGAAACGAGCTACGCCGGCAACCCGGGCCGCTTTTTCGTGGCCCTGGCCGGTGCCTGGCGCGACGCGGGGGAAATTTCCCGGGCCGAAGAAATCCTGCGCGAAAACCTCAAGCGGCACCACGGCCTGAGCGCGCACGTGCTGCTGGGGCGCTGCCTGGCCGACCGCGGGGCGCACCAGGAAGCGGCCAACGAGTTCCACTACGTCCTTTCCATCGACGCGCAGAAC
>NZ_DATBNB010000622.1 GCF_036554565.1 Longimicrobium sp.
CTCGTACACCAGGAAGAGCGGGGGCTGCGAGCCGGACGGACGGATGGCGATTGCGCGGTCGCTCTGGACCCGGGTTTCCGGGCCGGAAACGCGCGCGGCGAGAGATTCCACCGTGGGATGCGAGAACAGGTGCGCCAGAGGAGCCTCCACCCCCAGCACCTGCCGCATCCGCGCGATCACCTGCACCGCCAGGAGCGAGTGCCCGCCCAGCTCGAAGAAGTTGTCGTGGCGCCCCACCCGCTCAACGCGCAGCAGCTCCGACCAGACCTCCGCGAGCGCCTGCTCCGTCTCGCCCACCGGCGGCTCGTAGCCGCGCCGCGCGAACGCGTCGCCCTCCGGCGCGGGGAGCGCCTTGCGGTCCACCTTGCCGCTGGGCGTCAGCGGCATTGCGGCCAGCCGCACGTATGCCGCGGGGACCATGTGCTCGGGGAGCCGCTCGGCCAGGTGCGCGCGGAGCGGCTCCGCCCCCGTCTCGTCGCCGACCACGTACGCCACCAGCCGCCTGTCGCCCGGCGCGTCCTCTCGCGCCAGGACGGCGGCCTCGCGCACCGCCGGGTGCTCCAGCAGCCGCGCCTCGATCTCGCCGGGCTCTACGCGGTACCCGCGCACTTTCACCTGTGCGTCGGTGCGGCCGGCGAACGCCAGTGCCCCTTCCGGCAGCCATCGGCCCCGGTCGCCCGTTCGGTACAGCCGCGCGCCCGGCTCGCCCGAGAGCGGGTCGGGAACGAAGCGCTCCGCGGTCAGCGCCGGGCGGTCCAGGTATCCGCGAGCCACCCCCACGCCGCCCACGTACAGCTCGCCGACGACGCCGATCGGCACCGGCTGCATCCACGCATCCAGCACGAACACGCGGGTATTGGCCGCCGGCGCGCCGATCGGCGTCACCCGATCGCCACGCGCCGTCTCGGGCACGTCGTGGAGGGTGGCGCAGATGGTGGTTTCCGTGGGCCCGTACCCGTTGATGATCCGCAGCCCGGGGACGCTCCGCCGGATCTCCGCCAGCAGCGGCTCAGCGATCGGCTCCACCCCCACCAGCAGGCGATGCAGCCCGCTTCGCCCGGGCGATTGGACGACGCGCTCACGCAGCTCGGAAAGGAAGTACGGCGGCAGGTAGGCGCTGCGTACCTGGTGCGCCTCCATCCAGTCGAGGAAAGCCCCGGCCTCCAGCCGCACTTCGTCGCGGGGGATGCAGAGCCGCCCGCCGGCCAGCAGCGCGGAGAAGATCTCGTAGACGGAGACGTCGAAGCTGGTGCTGGTCCACAGGCTGCACCCGTCGCCCTCGCCGATTGGCGCGCGGCGCTGCACGTCAGCCAGCAGGCTCGCCACGCCGCGGTGCGGCACCGCGACGCCCTTGGGAAGCCCGGTGCTGCCGGAGGTGTAGATGGCGTAGCAGAGGTGGTCGGGCGAGAGCCCGGCCGGCCGCGGCTCGGTGACGGGGAGATGCGCCCACGCCGCGTCGTTCGCGGGGTCGAGCACCGGCACGCCGGCATCCGCGAACCGCGCCGCCAGTGGGCCCGACGCCAGCAGCACCGCGGGACGGCTGTCGGCCAGCATGTAGCGCAGCCGCTCGTCCGGGTACGATGGATCCAGCGGCACGTACGCCCCGCCGGCCTTGAGCACGGCCAGCATCGCCACCACCATCTCCACCCCGCGCTCCAGGCAGAGCGCCACCCGCGTGTCAGGCCCCACGCCGAGCGTGCGGAGGTGGTGCGCCAGCCGGTTCGCGCGCGCGTTGAGTTCGGCGTAGGTGAGCTCGTCACCGTCGAAGACGACGGCCACCGCGGCCGGCGTCCGCCGCGCCTGCGCCTCGAACACCTCGTGGATGCACAGCTCCCGCGGATACGCCGCATCGGTCGCGTTCCACTCCTCCACCACCAGGCGCCGCTCGCTCTCCGGCAGCAGCGGGAGCGCGTCCACGGGCTGGCTCTCGTCGGCGGCCATCGCCTGCAGCACCCGGCGCAGGTAGCGGGTGTAGCGCTCCACCGTTGCCCGTTCGAAGAGCGCCGCGGCGAACGTCACGCTCCCGGTGATGCGCCCGCCCGCCTCTCCCAGCGCGAGAGACAGGTCGAACTTGGCTGTCGCCGCCTGCGACGCCGGGGCCACGCCTCCCGCCCGGGGAGCGTGGAGCTCCGGCCCGGCCTCGGACGCGCTCTGCCAGGCGAACATAACCTGGAAGAGCGGCGGGTGCGCCAGGCTGCGCGCCGGACGCACGAGCTCCACCACCTGCTCGAACGGGATGTCCTGGTTCTGCTGCGCGCCCAGCGCCCGCTCCCGTACCTGCTCCAGCAGCTCCCCCACGGTGGGCGGGCCGGAAAGGTCCACGCGCAGGGCCAGCGTGTTGACGAAGAAGCCGATCAGTCCCTCGATCTCAGTGCGCCCCCGGTTGGCGCTGGGCGTGCCGACGACCACGTCGTCCTGCCCCGAGAGGCGCCCCAGCACCGCGGCCCACCCCGCCAGCAGCGTCATGAAAAGCGTGGTGCCGCGGCGCTGGCCCAGCGCCTTCAACCGCGCCGTGAGCTCCTCGCCCAGGTCGATCCCCACGGTGCCGCCGGCATGGTCCTGTCGCAGGGGGCGCGGATGGTCGGTGGGCAGCTCCAGCAGCGCCGGCGCACCGGAGAGCGTCTTCGTCCAGTACTCCGCCTGCTCCCGCAGCACCTCGCCATTCACCCACTCCCGCTGCCACGCCGCGTAGTCCGCGTACTGCACCGGCAACGGGGGGAGCGGATCGGGATCGCCGCGGCGAAAGGAGTCGTAGAGCGCACCCAGCTCCCGCGTCAGCACCCCCATGCTCCAGCCATCGGAGACGATGTGGTGCATCGTCAGGAGCAGCAGGTGGTCGTCTTCCGCCAGCCGGATTAGACGGCCGCGGATCAGGGGGCCCTGATCCAGGTGGAAGGGCGCGCCCGCCTCCTCCGCCGACAGCCGCCGCAGTTCCGCCGCGGGTTCCGGATACCCGCGCAGGTCGTGCTCCAGGAGATGAAACGCGCTCTCCTCCGCAATCCGCTGCACCGGCTCGCCGTCCACCTCCACGAACGTCGTGCGCAGCGCCTCGTGGCGCGCGAGAATCGCATCCAGCGCACGCCGCAGCGCCGCGCGGTCCAGCTCCCCGCCGAACCGCAGGCGCATGGGGATGTGGTACGTATCGCCCAGATCGTCGAGCTGCTCCAGGAACCAGAGGCGCTGCTGCGCGAAGGAGAGCGGCAGCCGCCCGGCCCGATCCACCCGCCGGATCGGCGGGAGCCCGGCGCTGGCCGCGTTCCCGATGGCGCGCGCGAGATCCGCCAGCACCGGGCGCTCGAACAGGTCGGCGATCCCGACCTCCGCGTCCAGCACCTGACGCATCCGCGATATCACACGCACCGCGAGCAGCGAGTGCCCGCCCAGCGCGAAGAAGTTGTCATGGCGGCCCACCCGCTCCACTCCCAGCACCTCCGCCCAGATCCCGGCCAGCGCCTCTTCCGTTTCGCCCACCGGCGCGGCGTACTCGCCGGCCGCGTAGGCGTCCCCTTCCGGCGCCGGAAGCGCCCGGCGGTCTACCTTGCCGTTCGGGGTGAGCGGGTACGCCTGCATCCACACGTACGCCGCCGGCACCATGTACTCCGGCAGGCGCTCGGCGAGATGCGCCCGCAGCACATCCACCGCCACCGGCTCATCCCCCAGGTAGTACGCCACCAGCCGCCGGTCGCCAGGTGCGTCCTCGCGGACGAGAACCACCGGCGCGCGCACGCCCGGGTGCTCCGCCAGCCGCGCCTCGATCTCGCCCAGCTCGATTCGGTAGCCCCGCACCTTCACCTGGAAGTCGATCCGGCCCAGGTATTCGAGCACAGCAGTGGGTGAGTGCGTCAGTGCGTGAGTGCGCACGGCCTTCACTTCCGCACTAACGCACTCACGCACTTCCGCACTTTGTTTCCACCGTACGCGGTCCATCACCCGGTACATCCGGCTCCCAGGCGCGCCGAACGGGCAGGGAACGAAGCGCTCCGCGGTCATCGCGGGATGGTTCGCGTAGCCTCGCGACAGGCCGTCGCCCGACAGGTAGAGCTCGCCCGTGACGCCGACCGGCACCGGCTGGAGGCGCGCATCCACCACGTACGCCTGCGTGTTCGCCACCGGCGTGCCCACCAGCACCTGGTCGGCGCCGCGCGGGACCACGTAGTAGGTGGAGTAGGTGGTGTCTTCCGTCGGCCCGTAGAGGTTTCCGACCTTCTGCACCGTGTCCAGCGCGTACAGCCCCTGCGCCAGCGCGTTCGGCAGGGCTTCGCCACCCAGATTCAGTGTCTTCACGCTCGCCGGGATGCCCCCGCCCCGCAGCAGTTCCGCCGCCGCGCTCGGCACCATGCTGACGTGCACGATTTCTTCCTCGACCGTGGCCAGCTCCAGCGCGTTCTCCACCAGGACCAGCTTGCCGCCCCAGGCGAGCGTGCCGAACACCTCGGCGATGGAAACGTCGAAGTTGATGGAGGTGGAGAAGAGCACCGACGAGCGCTCCTCATCCGTCACGTTCTCCCGCAGCCAGTGCAGCAGGACGACGACGGACGAGTGGCGGATCATCACCCCTTTCGGACGGCCAGTGGACCCGGAGGTGAAGATGACGTGAGACAGGTTCTCGGGCACGACGCCGGACTCGAACGCCTCGACGGATTCCGCCGCGATGGAGTCGCGCTCGCGATCGATCAGGAGCGTGGCCGCGCCTTCCGGCAGGCGGTCGGCCAGCCGCGACTCGGTGATGACGACCGTCACCCCGGCGTCCTCGAGCATGTAGCCCAGCCGCTCGCGCGGATACGCGGGATCCAGCGGCACGTACGCGCCACCCGCGCCCAGCACGCCCAGCATCGCGGTCACGAGATCCAATGTGCGCGGCAGGCAGATGCCCACGCGCACCTCCGGCCCCACGCCACGGCGCGGCAGCGAGTTGGCGATCTGGTTCGACCGCGCCTCCAGCTCCGCGTACGTCCACCGCTCGCCGCGGCAGGAGAGCGCGATGGCGTGCGGCGTCCGCGCCGCCTGCGCGCGGAACAGGTCGTGGACGCGGACACCATCGGTGGGATACGCGCGGCCCGTCGCGTTCCACTCCTCCAGGACGAGGCGCCGCTCGGCATCGGGCAGAAGCGGGAGCGCATCCACGCGCTGGAGGTCGTCGGCGGCCATCGCCTCCAGCACCCGGCGCAGGTACGCCAGGTGGCGCTCGATGGTGGCTTGCTCGAACAGCGACGTGGCGTACACCAGGCTCCCCACGATGCGCCCGCCCGACTCCCCCAGCGCGAGCGACAGGTCGAACTTCGCCGTCGTCTGCGACGCCGGTCCCACGCCTCCCGTCTTGGAGCCAGGGAGCGCCGGCCGGGCCTCCGACGCGCTCTGCCAGGCGAACATCACCTGGAAGAGCGGCGTGTGCGCCATGCTGCGCGCGGGCTGAACCAGCTCCACCACCTGCTCGAAGGGGATGTCCTGGTTCTGCTGCGCACCCAGCGACCGCGCCCGTACCTGCTCCAGCAGCTCCGCCACGGTGGGCGAGCCGGACAGGTCCATGCGCAGGGCGAGGATGTTGACGAAGAAGCCGATCAGCCCCTCGATCTCCGTGCGGCCGCGATTGGCGCTGGGGGTGCCGACGACCACGTCGTGCTGTCCCGACAGGCGGCCCAGCACTACGGCCCACCCCGCCAGCAGCGTCATGAAAAGCGTGGTGCCGTGGCGCTGGCTGAGCGCGTTCAGCCCCGCCGTGAGCTCCTCGCCCAGGTCGATGCCCAGCGCGACCCCGGCGTGGTCCTTCCGCGCGGGACGCGGATGGTCCGTTGGCAGCTCCAGCAGCTCGGGGACGCCGGCGAGCGTCCGCTTCCAGTACTCCGCCTGCGCGCGCAGCACCTCACCGGCCACCCACTTCCGCTGCCAGGCCGCATAGTCCGCGTACTGGATCGTCAGCGGCGGGAGGGGGTTCTCCTCTCCCCGGCGGAAGGCGGCGTAGAGGGTGCCCAGCTCACGCGTCAGCACCTCCATGCTCCAGCCGTCGGAGACGATGTGGTGCATCGTCAGGAGCAGGAGGTGGTCGTCACCGGGCAGGCGGACCAGGCGCCCGCGGATCAGAGGTCCGTGCTCCAGGTCGAAGAGCGCGCTCGCCTCCTCCGCCGACAGCCGGCGCAGCTCCGCTCGTGCGCGGGGGTGCTCGCGCAGGTCGTGCTCCACCAGGGGAAAGGTGCCCGGGGGCGCGATGCGCTGAACCGGCTCGCCCTGCACCTCCACGAAGGTGGTGCGCAGCGCCTCGTGCCGCGCAAGCACCGCGTCCAGCGCACGCCGCAGCGCCGGCAGGTCCAGCTCCCGGCCCAGCCGCAGCTGCGTGGGGATGTGGTACGTGTCGCCAAGGCCACCCATCTGCTCCAGGAACCACAGCCGCTGCTGCGCGAAGGAGAGCGGCAGCCGCCCACCGCGGTCCACCGGCTCGATGGGTGCCGTCACCGGGCTGCGCTGGAGCTTGGCGGCGCGGGCGAGCTTGAGCAGCTTTTCCGCGCTGGTAACGGACGGGGGCAACGTCATGGGGCGAAAACGAGGGTCGCGGTGAACGGGCCGGCGCGGCCCGTCAGAGTCGTGTTTGGCAAACGGCGCGAGGAGCCCCTCGCGCAGACGCGCGTCACCCCTCGCACGCGGCGCGATCTTCGGCGAGGAGCCGGGCGAGCACGGCCACGTGGGGCGCCTTGAGCGCGGTGATGTGGTTGCCCGCGCCGATCGAGAACACCAGCCCGGGCGCCCACTTCCGCCATCCGCGCTCGACCTCGGCGAACTGCGCGCGGTTGGCGGCCTCGTCCTTCGCGGGATCGTCCACGAGCACCAGGCGCAACCGGCCGGGGTAGACGCCCGACGGACGGTAGGCGGTGCGCAGGCACCGCGCGAACGTCCGGAAGGGGCCGGCCAGCACGTCGGGCGCCGCGCGCGCGCCCAGGAGGCCGAGCCCGACCATCTTCCCGTGAAGGAGCTTCAGCCACCCGGCTTCATCCCGCGAGGCAACGTCCGCAGGCCCGATCCCCAGGGACCGCTCCGTGGCCAGCTCCAGGACCTCCACCAGCTTCAGGAAGGCTTCCCCGCCGCCGTACTCGCGGACGACGGCATCGGAATCGTCCGGCACCTCGCTGTCCAGAATGGTCAGCGACGCAACGGGGCGTCCGGCCGCGTGGAGCCGCAGCGCCATCTCCAACGCCACCCATCCGCCAAAGGAGTGGCCCAGCAGGTGGACGGGCCCCGCGGGGCAGGCCTCGTGGAGCGCGCGGAGGTAGTGCTCCGCGGCCGCCTGCACGGTGGTGTGGGGCGGCGCTTCCCCGTCCACCCCGCGCGGCTGCAGCCCGTGCACCGGCACGGAAGGGTCCAGCGCCATCAGCAGGTCGACGACGCTGGTGACGCCGCTTCCCGCCCCCGGCACGCAGAAGAGGGGAGCGGCACCGGCCGCGCCGCCCTGGAGCGTGACGAGCGGCGAACCCGCCCCGGAGGACGGCGGCGGCGCGCCCTCCCCTGCCCCGCCGAGCGCGCGCGACAGCGCCTCGCCGAGCGCGGCGGCGTTCGGCGGCTGCATCATCGACAGGTGCGTTCCCGGCACGGGGATCACCCGGAGCAGCCGCTGCGGGTGGAAGGCGCCCCAGCCGCGCGTGGGGTCCACCTCGGGGCTCTGCTGGGCCGGGAACTGGTGGATCAGGACTGGAATCCGCAGCGGCGAGTACTCGCGCAGGGCGGCCTGGTGGCCGCGCAGCCGGTCGCGCACTGCCCGGGCCTGCGCCACGGTGACGTGGGGCGGAAGCAGCCCCTCGCCGCGGCACCTCTGGACGAACGTCCCCAGGTCCTCGTCCCCGCCCGCCGCGGCCTCTTCGCCCCCGTCGCTGGGCAGGGTGTCGGCGGTGCGGAGCGCGTTCAGGATGAGCGCGTGGTCGAGCCCCCAATCGCGAGATTCGGGGGGTCCGTCAGCGGCACGAGCGTGGGCGGGATGATAGCTGTCGAACATCCCCACGAACTCCACGATCTCGTCCCGTCCGATCAACTGCGCGGCGACCTCGTACGCGAGCACGCCCCCGAACGACCAGCCGGCGACCCGGTACGGCCCCGCGGGCTGCACCTCGCGGATCATCCGCACCAGCCGTGTCGCCATCCCTTCAACGGTCCGCAGGGGTACGTCCGCGGGGGCCGCCGGCAGCGCATACACCGGGATGTCGCCGTCCAGGTGAGGATGGAGCACCTGTGCGTACGCTGTTGATCCCGCTCCCTCGTGCACCAGGAAGAGCGGTGGCTGCGAGCCGGACGAGCGGATGGCGATCGCACCATCGCTCCCGGCCTGGAGTTCCGCACCGGAAACGCGCGCGGCGAGCGATTCCACCGTCGGATGCGAGAACAGGTGCGCCAGCGGAGCCTCTACCCCCAGCACCTGCCGCATCCGCGAGATCACCCGCACCGCTAGCAGCGAGTGCCCGCCCAACTCGAAGAAGTTGTCATGGCGGCCCACCCGCTCCACGCCCAGCACCGCAGCCCAGATGGCGGCCAGTGCCTCCTCCGTCTCGCCCACCGGCGCCGCGTACTCGCCGGCCGCATAGGCGTCCCCTTCCGGCGCGGGGAGCGCCCTGCGGTCCACCTTTCCGTTCGGGGTGAGCGGGTACGCCGCCATCCACACGTACGCCGCCGGCACCATGTACTCCGGAAGGCGCTCGGCGAGATGCGCCCGCAGCGCATCCACCACGACCGGCTCCTCCCCCAGGTAGTACGCCACCAGGCGCCGGTCGCCCGGTGCGTCCTCGCGGACGAGAACCACCGGCGCGCGCACGCCCGGGTGCTCCGCGAGCCGCGCCTCGATCTCGCCCAGCTCGATGCGGTAGCCGCGCACCTTTACCTGGAAGTCGATCCGGCCCAGGTACTCGATCTCCCCGGCCGCGCGCCGCCGCACGCGGTCCATCACCCGGTACATCCGGCTCCCCGGCGGGCCGAACGGGCAGGGGACGAAGCGCTCCGCCGTCATCGCGGGATGGTTCGCGTAGCCGCGCGACAGCCCGTCGCCCGTCAGATAGAGCTCGCCCGTTACACCGACCGGCACCGGCTGGAGGTGCGCATCCACAACGTACGCCTGCGTGTTCGCCACCGGCGTGCCCACCCGCACCTGGTCGGCGCCGCGCGGGACCACGTAGTAGGTGGAGTACGTCGTGTCCTCCGTCGGCCCGTAGAGGTTGCCGACCTTCTGCACCGTGCCCAGTGCGTACAGCCCCTGAGCGAGAGCGTTCGGCAGGGCTTCGCCGCCAAGGTTCAGCGTCTTGACGCTCGCCGGAATGCCCCCGCCGCGCAGCAGTTCCGCCGCCGCGCTCGGCACCATGCTGACGTGCACGACTTCTTCTTCGACCGTCGCCAGCTCCAGCGCGTTCTCCACCAGCACGAGCTTTCCGCCCCAGGCGAGTGTGCCGAACACCTCGGCGATGGAAACGTCGAAGTTGATGGAGGTGGAGAAGAGCACCGACGCGCGCTCCTCGTCCGTCACGTTCTCCCGCAGCCAGTGCAGCAGGATCATGACCGAGGAGTGGCGGATCATCACCCCCTTGGGACGGCCGGTGGACCCGGAGGTGAAGATGACGTGCGACAGGTTCTCGGGCAGGACGCCGCTCTCGAACGCATCGGCGGATTCCGCCGAGATGGCCTCATTCTCAACGTCGAGCAGGAGCGTGGCCGCGTCCTCCGGCAGGCGATCCGCCAGCCCCGACTCCGTGATGACGAGCGCGACCCCGGCGTCCTCGAGCATGTAGCCGAGCCGCTCGCGCGGATACGCGGGGTCCAGCGGCACGTACGCACCTCCCGCACCCAGCACGCCCAGCATCGCGGCCACGAGATCCGGCGTGCGCGGCAGGCAGATACCCACTCGCACCTCCGGCCCCACGCCACGACGTCTCAGCGCGTGGGAGATTCGGTTCGCGCGCGACTCCAGCTCGGCGTACGTGAGCCGCTCGCCGCGCCAGGAGAGCGCGACCGCATCCGGTGTCCGCACAGCCTGCGCGCGGAACAGGTCATGGACGCGCAGACCGTCGGTGGGATACGCACGTCCCGTCGCGTTCCACTCCTCCAGGACGAGGCGCCGCTCCGCCCCGCGGACGATCTCCAGCCGGTCTACTGGCTGGCTCTCGTCCGCGACCATCGCCTCGAGCGCGAGCCGCAGGTATCCGACGAAGCGCTCCACCGTGGCCGGCTCGAAGAGCGCGGCGGCGTACGTCAGGCTCCCCACGATCCTCCCGTCCTGCTCCAGGAGCGCCAGGGACAGGTCGAACTTCGCCGTGGTCTGCGCGGCCGCCCCCGCCTGCGCGGCCGGTGGCGTCTGCGACACGGGTGCCGGCGCCGCTCTCCCGGACGTCTGCGCCAGCCCGGAAAGCTCAAGCTCGTTCTCGGGCGCGTTCTGCCAGGCGAACAGCACCTGGAAGAGCGGAGTATGCGCCAGGGAGCGCGCTGGCCGCACCAGCTCCACCACCTGCTCGAAGGGGATGTCCTGGTTCTGCTGCGC
>NZ_DATBNB010000623.1 GCF_036554565.1 Longimicrobium sp.
CTCCTCCCGCGCGACGGCATCGCGTGACTCCGCGCCGTACATCATGGCCTGGTAGGCGCGGACGGCGGCGGTGCCTTCTCGCACTTCGAACGGCGCCCCCGCGATCTCCACCGCCGGCAGCGAGCCGTAGAGGCAGGCGGCGCCCGGCCCGTCGTACTCCGGAAACGCATCCCGCACCCGCGGGTTCTCTGCCCACACGGCCCGTACCACGTACTTGATCGACGTACGCCCACCCATCCGCGGATGGAAGTAGTGGTCGAAGGTGAGCTTGTTCATGTCCACCAGTCGGCCCTCCAGCTCCTCCGCCCACCCGCACACGTCCGCGTCGGCCTCGCCGCGCTCGGCGAGCTGCGAATGGATTTTCCTCAGGATGGTGCGTTCGTGGGTCGCCCACATGAACACGGTTCCGGCGTCACCCACGGTGTTCCGCAGGGTCTCGGCGAACTCGCGGTTGGGAAAGGCGTCGGTGGAGTTTATCCATTCCGAATGCACCGGGGCGGCGCCGGGGTGGGGCACGGTGTGGCAGCTCCACTGGTACGCCACCGGCTCGTACGGCCGCATGCCCGCGTGGTAGGGAATGGCCAGCGCCGACGTCTCGAAATCGATGAAGTGAAGAGGGTAGGTGAACCCGTCCAGGATACGAGGAAAGTCTTCGCTCACCCACTCGCGGTTGATCCGGGTGTTGCGCAGCTGGATCAACTGGCGGGTGTTCGCCGCCCCCACTGAGCCATCCGCCTTTACCAGATGCGCCTCGTCCATGTCCAACAGGCGCACGCGACGCTCGTTGATCAGTCGGTTGGCGACGGGGCTGCGCAGGCCGCCGATGGTGGCTACGGAGTAGATGTCGAAGAGGTTGGGGCGCACGTCGGCCAGATCGCCCCAGCAGCCGGCGAACAGGCGTGCGTCGCCCGCTTCCGTTTCGTCGTGCAGCTCGCATTCGCGGCACTTCACCGAGATGGGCACCAGAATGGGCCGGGGCTGCGGAACCAGGCTCGTCACGAACTCGGTCGCGGCGCCGATTACCTCCCCCAGCACCAGCTCCACCTCGGCCGAGATGTCGACCTTGGCCAGGAACGGCTTCCGCCGCAGCGCCTCGGCGTCCCCGTGGAACGTCACGGCGGGGCGGCCGCCGTGGGGGGCGCGCTCCAGCCGGAACCACTGCCACAGCCCGTCGAGCTCCGTTCGCGCGTCGCGGTCCGGCATCATCAGGAACGGCCGGATGTGCCAGCCGGGCAGCGCCTGCCGCGCCACCCACGTCTGAAACGCGACATCTTCCACGTGCGGCGGCCACTTGTCCACCAGCGGATGCGGCGGCTTTTTCCCCCGCATCACGCCCGGCAGCCCGGCCTGCAGGCGGGCACGGTGCTCGTCCCCGGGAAACGAGGCAGACTTTACCTCGATCAGATGCACCTCGTCACCACGCCGGACCAGCACGTCCACGCGGGCGTGAAGCGCGCCGGCGACGAACGTTGCTTCGAACAGGACGCAGTCACCCTGCTCGATCTCGTGCCGGGTGCGCTCCGCGGCCTGCTCCGGCGTGCCGTGAAAGCCGATGTACCGGCCGCCGGGGTGCATCTGGCGGGCGATCTCCTCGACCATGAACCCGCCCTCGGCCAGCAGGCGCATGTATTCGTCGCCTGTGTCGTTGGGAAACTGCCCGGTCTTGCGGTAGTAGAGCTTCGTGGCGCATGTACGCGCGACTTTGTAATCGGACTTGGTGAGGTACATGGACGGAGGCGGCGGAGGGAGGCCGGCGGGTGCCGAAACGGATGACGGCTCCAAGGCTACACGCGCCGGCCAAGCGCCACAATTCTTTCGGGACATTTTCGGCCCACGGAGGCGGTTGCCTTCCGCACATCCGCTCTACATCCTCGCCATCTGCCAAGCCGGCTTCCGGCTCCACCGTAAGCCGGGGTTGGATCGCTGCGCGCGCCGACGCTTGTTCGCGGGCGGGCGCTTTCGTTAGCTTTCCCGTGCCACGCAGGCCCCCGCCCTCCGCAGTGTCGCAGCCGTCGCCATGAGCCACCCCGACCTGACCTCCACCCCGCCGCAAACCGCCGCCTCCGAGGCGGACCTGCTGCGCGCCCGCGTCGCCGAGCTGGAGCGCCAGCTGGACGAGGCGCGCACCGCCGGCGCCGCACTCGCCGAGAACGAGCAGCGGTACCGCGCGCTGGTGGATGCCGACCCGGACGGCGTCGTCATCATCGACGCGGAATCCACCATTGTGGCGGTGAACCCGGCCATGTGCAGGATCTTCGGATACCCGGCGCACCAGATGGTGGGCAAGCCGCTCACCGTGCTGATGCCGCACCGCCTGCGTGCGGGCCACATGGGCGGCACCCGGCGCTACATGATGACGGGCGAGCGGAGCATCCCGTGGCGCGGCGTGCAGGTGCCCGCGCTGCGCCGCGACGGCAGCGAGTTCCCCGTGGAGATCAACTTCGGCGAGTACCGCCGCGACGGGCAGCGGTTCTTCGCCGGCTTCATGACCGACATCACCGAGCGCGTGCGCGACCAGGAGGCGCTGCAGTTCCAGACCACGCTGCTGCAGGCGCAGAGCAACGTGGCCATCGACGGAATCCTGGTTTCGCACCAGGGCCGCGTGCTGAACATGAACCGGCGCTACGCCGAGATCTTCAACGTTCCCGAGGAACTGCGCGCGCCGGAGCGGTGCGTGGAGATGTTCGCGTGGGCCGTGCGCCAGGCCGCCGACCCCGACGGGTACCGCCGGACGATCGAAGGGCTGCGCGAAGACTTCCAGACTGTGCACCGCGACGAGGTGCTGCTGGCCGACGGGCGCGTGCTGGACCGCTATTCGGCGCCGCTGGCGAGCGAGGCGGGCGAGGTGTACGGGCGCATCTGGATGGTGCGCGACATTACCGAGCGCAAGCAGTTCGAGGTGAAGCTCAAGGAGGCCAAGGAAGCGGCCGAGGCGGCCAACGAGGCCAAGAGCGAGTTCCTGTCGCGCATGAGCCACGAGCTGCGCACCCCCATGAACAGCATCCTGGGGTTCGGGCAGCTGCTTCAGCGCAGCCCGCTGCCGGCCGACCAGGCGCGCAGCGTCGAGCACATCCTCAAGGCCGGCCGGCACCTGCTGAACCTGATCAACGAGGTGCTGGAGATCGCCCGCATCGAGGCCAACCA
Source organism: Longimicrobium sp. (assembly GCF_036554565.1). Lineage (NCBI taxonomy): Bacteria > Pseudomonadati > Gemmatimonadota > Longimicrobiia > Longimicrobiales > Longimicrobiaceae > Longimicrobium > Longimicrobium sp. The sequence continues at coordinate 3,145 of NZ_DATBNB010000623.1, forward strand.
GCAGCAGCTGTCGCTGGAGCCCGTGCACGCCGCCACCCTGCTGAACGAGGCGCTCGCCCTGGTGCGTCCCACGGCCGACCAGCGCCCGGTGCAGCTGTCCGCCCGCGCGCCGCAGGGCAGCGACGCCTACGTGCGCGCCGACCAGCAGCGGCTGATGCAGGTGCTGCTGAACCTGCTTTCCAACGCCATCAAGTACAACCGCTCGGGCGGCGCGGTGGAGCTCCTGGCCCGGCCGGCGGTGGGGGCGGATGGAAGCGCGTTCCTGGCCATCGGCGTGCGCGACACGGGGCCGGGCATTCCCCCCGACCGCCTGGGCGAGCTGTTCGTCGCGTTTTCGCGGCTGGGGGCGGAGCGCTCCGGGGTGGAGGGCACCGGGCTGGGACTCGCCCTATCCCAACGCCTGGTGGAGGTGATGGGCGGGCAGCTGCGGGTGGAAAGCGCCGTGGGCGAGGGGAGCACCTTCTGGGTGGAGCTTCCGGTCACCGAAAGCCCGCGCGAGCGGCTGGAGCCCGGGTGGACCGATGGGGCGCGGGCGGACACGGCGGCCCGGCCGGCCCGCACCATCCTGTACGTGGAAGACAACCTGGCCAACCTGGACCTGGTGGAAACCATCCTGATGGACCGGCCGGAGATCAGCCTGATCCCCGCGCTGCAGGGGCGGCTGGGGCTTCAGCTGGCGCGCGAGCACAGGCCGGACCTGGTGCTGCTGGACCTTCACCTTCCCGACATCTCGGGCGAGATGGTGCTCCACGAGTTGCGCGCTGACGAGCGCACGCGCCACGTCCCCGTGCTGGTGATCAGCGCCGATGCCACCACCCGCCAGGTCGAGCGTCTGCGTGCGGCGGGTGCGCGCGACTACCTGACCAAGCCCCTGGACGTGGACCAGTTCCTCACGGCGGTGGACGCCGCGCTGGGCGTGGAAGCGTAGGACGGAGTCGATCGCCGGTGCATGCGGCGGGGTGCCTCCGGCGCGCTGGGCACGAAGGTCGCAGCCCGGGAGCGCAGGTACCCGGCAATCCATGGACAGGAGGCACGCAGTGGCAGACGCGAGCACGTTGACCGATGCGGAGCGCGCCAAACTGGAGCAGCGCCGCGACCGGCTGATGAAGCTGTTGAAGGACGGCGGCGGCGAACCCCTGGACGCGGACGATCGCGCCGACCTGATGCAGGAGTGGACCAGGATCGACAACCTCCTGAACCGCCGGTAAATCCTCTCCGCGGCGCTCGGCGACTGCTATCGCCGTGCGCCGCCGGGGGACCGTTCCTGATCTCGCGGGGTTCTACAGGGGCTGGATGACTCCCCACTCTGGGCAGCATGCAGTATTCCCATGCCCCAAGTGATTCATGTCATCTCCGATCGAACCGCGTCCCGTGATGTCGACCGAAAGCTCGGACCGCCTCAACACGGCCCTTCAGCTCAGCCAGGAACTGCAGTCCCCCGCCGCCGACGGCGACGCCAAGCTGGCGACCCTGCGCACGCTGCTGGACCAGTGCCGCGACGGCATCCGCCGCGAAAAGCCCCGCTTCGGCAGGCAGCGGATCGAGGCGCTGAACAAGGCCCGCAGCTACGTGCACTTCCTGCCCAGCCTTCAGCATCCGCAGGCCGCCGGCCGTCTGCAGGGCGTCGCCCGCCGCATCCGCACCGCCCTTCGCTCCGCGTAGGCTCCCCGGCGCCGGCAAGGGCCATCCCCTTTCTCCCGCGGGAGCTGCATGACCGAAGGCTATATCACCTTTACCACCGGCACGGGCGGAACGTGGATCGCCTGGCACACCGGCACCAAGCCGCCGGAGAACGCCACGGGCCGCGACATGATGGGCCTCCCCGGACCGGTGAGCTTCGCCATCGGTGCCACGTCGGAGGATGCCCTCTCCAAGCTGCGCGCGGAAATGCGGACCGACGCGGCGGCCGGGAGCCCCGCATGACGCAGACGCCCGGACTCCGCCAGCCCAAGCAGGGCGAACGAACGGGAACGGCCTGCCCCGTGTGCGGCGACGCGGTGCTCCGGCAGGAAACGTTCGGAAAGGCCGGCGCGCTCGCCGGCCATCGGCTCGTGTGCAGCAAGCGCGGCTGCCCCTGGCAGGGCCGCTCCGCCTGACCGGCGGCTGAACGGCCAAGCGAGCGCGGGGCGCCGGATCCAACGATCCGGCGCCCCGCTTC
>NZ_DATBNB010000624.1 GCF_036554565.1 Longimicrobium sp.
GATCGAGTCGGCGACTTCTTCCGCGAAGTTGGTGATCGATGGGTACCCGAGGTCCAAGCCGACCGCGACCGAGTCGCCTGACGCGAGAACGTAAACACCAACGTAGGCGGCGCCTGGCAAATAGGAATATCCACTTGGGAAGGTGACGACTCCGTGTGCGCGCAGTGGCCTGAACTCGTCGACGATCCGGAGGAATACGGCTCGCGTCCACCACAGGCTGCCGTGCCCCGCCTCTTCCCGCACAAACCGTTCAGCCGCCCGTGCTCCGAAGACGGATTGCGCCAGAATCTCGGCCAATATTGCGCTAAGCCCTCGGACGTCCGTGCTGAATCTTTCGCCGAGTTGCTGGGGTGTTAGTGCGGCCAAAGTCCCGCGATACAGCAAATCGATGATCTGAGCCCGTCCGCGGTTGCGGAGCATCACATTGCACGTGCCGAGATCGCCATGATTGATGTTAGCCGTGTGGATCGCTTGTAGCCCGGAACACAGGTCCCTGCCAATCCTCACTACTTGATGCCACAGAAGTGGAGACCCCTTCAGTCGAGCTTCCAACGTTGTGCCAGAGATCAGTTCCATGACGGCGCACTCCACCGTCTCGTCTGGATGATCCGGATGGTAAGCGTGCTCGACCGAATAAAATCGAACGACCGCTGGATGCGTTACCTGGGCCAGCGCGAACGCGTGGTCACGGACATTCGCGATGTCATGCATATCTTCATTGATGACCTTAGCTGCGACTTCTCGCCCAAACTGATCCTGGGCCCGCCACACCGTTCCAAATCCTCCGATGCCTACTTGCTCGATCAGCCTGATCACGAGGTTCTCCGAAGGGCTTCTAGTGCGGATACTTCGCGCCTGATCACCAGGCCCGAAGCGCAGATACGTTCACGTCAAAAACCCGATCCGCAGTTCCGCTGAGGTGCCACACCTCTCGCACAGTGCTGCAGCCGCAGTTACGGCCACTGCTCTGCCTCATCATACTCATCCGGCGCGTCTCGCTCGACGCCATCATCATCGGCGGCCAACTCTCGATGGCGGCGCTCCCTCGTGTACAACAGCCATCCCGCGGACGCGGCCTCATGGCTGTGCGGCGTTGTGTCTCCCGGGACGGAGCCAACCTCCTTGACGAGCACAGCCGAATCTGCGTCAAGGCGCCACATCCTCCCGCCATATTCAACTGCATATGCACCGCCATCAGCTGTAGGCTGAACGACGAGTGAGACGGGCGACGCGAATTCGGCACGAACCGCGCTGTCTCCCACCGCGTGCACGCGAACAGCGGAGGTGCCCGACATGTACCACATCCCTTCCGTCCGACCGCGTATGCGCCCCCGTTGATCAGCGGCACGACATCTTCCAGAGACGCGGTCTGAATTGATGCCGGTTCCCGCACTGCTGGTTTAGGCGGCGAAGGTTCATCCGACCTGCAGCCGATCGTGAGAACTATAAGCGGAAGTACGAGAAGCAGCCGGATATGCATAATCCAGGTCGGTCGGAGTAATCAGGTCGGGGAACGGAGACGTCGGCCGTCGTGCGAGGCTGAATGTAAACGCGGCGAACCTAAAGCGGATCGGCGTGCACCAACATCGGATCAGATAGCAGATCGCCTCGGCTACGCCGTACGCCCTCACCCGCAGGCGGGCCTCGCGCAGCGCGGGAGCGGCTCGAACGGCTAGACTATCGGCAGGGTCAGCGTGAACGTGCTCCCCTCGTCCAGGGCGCTTTCGACGGTGAGGTCGCCCGCCATGCGAATGGCAAGGTCGCGGCTGATGGCGAGTCCCAGCCCTGTTCCCTCGTGCGGGCGCGACAGGTCGCTGCGCACCTGCACGAAGGGATCGAAGATCGAGTCCAGCTTGTCCGCCGGAATGCCCATCCCCGTGTCGCGGATCCAGATGCGGGCGCGGTCGCCGTCGCTCGCGCACAGGATCTCGATCCGCCCGCCGGGATTGGTGAACTTCACTGCGTTGGATGCCAGGTTCACCAGGATCTGCCGCAGCTTCTCCGCATCGGCGCGCACGGCGAGGGTGGGCGGGGCGGCGGGGATGGAGAGCGCCAGTCCCTTGCTGCGCGCCTGCGGCCGCACCAGCAGCTCCGCCGCGGCAAGTGCCTCGCCCACGGGGACGTCCGTGATGTCGAAATCCACGGTGCCCGTCTCCAGCTTCGCGTAGTTCAGCACCTCGTTGATCAGCCCAAGCAGGTGGCGCTGGCTCAGCTGGATCCTCCGCAGGTCGTCCAGCTGCGCACGCGTCACGGGCCCGCGAATCCCCATCTCCAACAGTTCCGCGTACCCGCCGATGGCGTTGAGCGGGGTCCGCAGCTCGTGGCTCATCACCGCCAGGAACTCGCTCTTGGCGCGGTTCGCCGCCTGTGCCTCGTCGCGGGCCTGCTCCGCTTCGCGCCGTGCGAGCACCTGCGCGGTCATGTCGGCGCCGTGCGCGATGACTCCCGACCACGTCCCGTCGGCCTCCATGAGCGGTAGATAGGTAAGGTCCAGGAACCGCTCCTCGAGCGCGGCGCCCGCCTGGCGTTCCACCAGCAGCGGCACGTCGCGGCCCACGAAGGGCTCGCCCGTCGCCAGCACGCGGTCCAGCAGCTCCTTGAATCCCTGGTCGCGCACCTCCGGGAGCGCCTCGAACACGGGTTTTCCCAGCAGCTCCCGGTGGCCGACAAGCTGATAGTAGGCGTCGTTCACCAGCTCGAATACGTGGTCCGGCCCGCGCAGCACCGCCAGGAACGTGGGCGCCTGGCGGAACACGTCCGCGAGCCGTGCCCGCTCCAGCTGCAGCTCGCCCACCAGCTTCTCGCGCTCCCCCTCCATCACGCGGCGGGCGCTGATGTCGTTGAACAGCATGGCGATGCGCCGATCCCGCGGCGCTCCGACGCGAAAGATGAAGACGTCGAACCAGCGGCCCAGCCCTTCGGCGGCGGACTCGAACCGCGCGGGCTCGCCCGTGGCTGCCACCCGGCCCACCCTCTCCACCCAGTGGTCCTCCAGCCGCGGGATCAGCTCGCGCGCCGTGCGTCCCACCGGATCGGAAAGGCCCGAGTGCTCCACGAAGGCCGGGTTCGCCTCCAGGTAGCGGTAGTCGACCGGCCGGCCATCCGCGTCGTGGAGCACCTCGGCGATGAAGAACCCCTCGTCCAGGCTGTCGAAGAGCGACCTGTACTTGGTCTCGCTCTCCATCAGCGCCTCGGTCTGCATCTCCAGCTCCGCCGCCTGCTCCTGGAGCATCTCGTTGGCCCGGGTCAGTGCGGCGCTCTCCCGGTTCAGCTGGGTGACCGTTTCCACGGCGGCCAGGCGTGCCCGCTCGCTGTCGGCGTGCTCGCCGGAAATCCGGTCCAGTGACGCTTGCAGCCGCACCTGTTCCGTCACGTCTTCCACGCGCTGGATCAGGTGCGTCACGCACCCGGTGCCGGGATCCAGCACGGGTGTGTGGATGGGGCTCCAGTAATGCTGCTCCCATGATCCATCGGGGAGCGGGACCGGGTAGTGCTGCACGGGCATGGGGTCCGGCGCGCGGGTCGCTGCGGCGCGCTCCAGCGAGGCACGGACGTTCTGCTCCCCCGTCGCGTCGGGGTCTTCCGGCGGGTCGGGGAACGCCTCGAAGATGCCGCGCCCGACGATCCCCCGCGGACCGTCGCGGGTGGACCGCGTGGCGCTCAGGTAGGCGTCGCTCGCGGCCACGATCGTGTAGCGCGGCGTATCGGCGAGCAGGATGAGGAAGAGGCCCGGGAGTGCGGCGATCAGGCTGTCGGCGGGGGGAACGCCGGCGGGCCGCGAGGCACCGCGCTCCCGGTCCGCGCCTTCATCCACGGTGTGCTTGTGCATGCGAGAGGACTACGGGTACCAGACGGGCGTGCCGCAGGTGCGGCACGCCCGTCATCCTTCGCAATTCCGTAGCCGCTATCCGGCTGAGTGATCCAGCCCCCGCGCGGCCTCCAGATACCCCGTCGGCCTTAGCAGCCGCTGGGCTTAGCTCAGGAGGCGGGAATCGAACGCGAAAGGCGTGGAACTGAGTACCCGCACGTTCCCTGCATCTGCGTGGTGCGGGTTCAAGAGCACGTTCGACTCGACACGAATGAGGGCGCTGGGAACCCACAGCAGGAGCGAATCGCCCCGCTCTACCCACGAGTTTCCAAGCTCCACGCACGTTGGGTGATCGGCTACACTGTACCAACCGCCGGGTAGAGTCTCGACCTCTATCTCCTCCGCCGACGCCGTATCCGGCACCTCCACCTTCAATGCGACGAGGTCCGTGGGTGCGTCCTCGATGTCGATGTGAACGAGGTATTCGAGAGCGGCAAGAGATAGACTCGATGACAGGTACACGACGGGTACGCCCTCGGAATTCCAGCGCCCGCCATGCAGCCGCGCGCCTTCTCCGTCAAGCTTCGGGTACGCGGCTCTGGTGAGGCGCCAGAGAATCATCAGCTTACGATCCCATGCTCGATCCTGCCGAGGACCCTTTCAATAGCGCGAGTTCCTGCATCAGTACCCAGCAGGTCTACGGGCCGCTTTCCTTCCAGAGCACGGTTCTCCTTGTGCAACCACCTGGATGCTCGGGAAACATCCCCAATCGCTTCTTCTGCTCGTGCGTAAATTCGGAGCACGCGCGCGAGGCGATCGGACTGTTCAGGGCTGAGCGGCTTCTCTTTCTGCTTTCGGTCCGCCAAGGTACGGCGCGAAACAACGATTTCGTACACGACTCCGGCGTCGACCAAACCCGAGCTGATTACATCGTCGA
>NZ_DATBNB010000625.1 GCF_036554565.1 Longimicrobium sp.
CTCCCGTGCGCCTGTGAGCGGCCGCGCAGGAGCGAGAGCGCCGCCTGCTCGGCCGCCACGTGGACTTCTCTCCTGGCGGCGGTTCCCGCGGGCGCGGCGCGCGACAGAGCCACCACGTGCCGCACCGTCAGCCGTTGGACCGCAGCCGTCCGCCCCTGCTCCTGCATCGCGGGACCGCGCTCCCGCAGCCGCAGTTCCAGCGCGGCCAGCAGCTCGCCCAAGGTGGCCTCTTCGCTCCACGACGCGCCGGGCTGCCACTCATCGACCGTGGACGGCACGTGCGCCATCAGCCGCTCCAGCTCGCGCTCGGCGGCACGAAGGCGCTCGTGCAGCGGCTCCGCATCTACGGCGCGACGGAGACGGGCGAGGTGGGACTCGGAGGCTCGGGCGCGCTCCAGTGCATGCCGCGTAGCCCGCGGCATTTCGGCGGCGAAGCGGTCGCGGAGGCGCGCCACGGCGCCGCGCACCACATCGATTTCCGCCTGCAGCGTGGCGGCGCGGTCGGCGCGGGAGACGAGCCAGCGCCGAGCCTGGTCCAGGTTCTTCGCCGCGGCGCTTCCCGGTGCCACTTGCCGCAATGGGCGGCGCAGTGTGCGGTGAAGAGGACTGCCCAGTTCGTCGTGCAGGAACGCGTGGAGGTCCGCGGCCGACGCGCGCACGGCATCGATCGCGTCGGGGCGAGCCGCCAGCGCCGTCATCCGGGCGTGCTCCCGGCGTGCATCCCGCTCCACGGCGCGCAGCAGGCTTTCCAGCCCCTGCGGAATGGCGAGCGGATCGCGCAGCACGCGGTCCGAAAGCGGCGTCGCGCCCTCGGACGTCACGCCCGCTCCTTGACGACGCAGTTGCTCCGGCGCTCCGCCTGCACGGTGTCCGTGGGCAGGATGGGGCGGATCTCCAGCTCGATCCGCCGGTCGTTCTCGTTGACCCGTCTGGACTTCCGGGCCGCCTCGGGATCCACCGGGTAGTACCGGCTTCGCCCCAGCGCCGACACCTGGCAGGGGCCAATGCCGACGCTGTCGATCAGGAACAGCGACACCGAGGCGGCGCGCGACGACGAGAGGATCCAGTTGCGCTCCTCGGAGCCTTCGCTGCTGGTGTGGCCCACCACCTGGATCTGGTCGATCAGGTTGAGCACGCTGTCGCGGCGCAGGAACGCGCCGAATTCGCGAAGGATCTGCTTGCCCTCGGGCTTCAGCTGCGCCAGCTCGAAACGGTTCTTACCGAACGTCGCCTCGCCCTCGATGCGCACCAGCAGGTAGTCGCCCACGCGCAGCACGTCCACGTTCTCGCGGTTCCCCGCCTGGACCACCTTCTGCTCGATCTTCTTGAGCGTGTTCTCGCGCGCGTCCGCCTCGCCCGCGCGCTTGAGCGCGGGAACCGCCACTGCCGCGAACAGGATCAGGAACAGCAGCGTGGTGGCGCCCAGCAGGTCGGCGAAGGCGGGCCAGGGGCCGCTGCCCTCGTCCTCGTAGCTCAGCCCGGCCATGCTAGAGACCCACGGCGTCCAGCCAGGCGGGCAGGTTGGCGATGGCGAAAACGACTGCCGTGGCGCCCAGGACGCCGGCCATGCAGCTCACGGCGATCAGCTTGGGCGATGGGCCGCGCTGCGCCTCGGCGGCGGCGGCGATGCGGCGCAGCAGCGTCACGGCGTCGGGCGAGAGGCCGCCGCCCGCGCTGGCCGCGGCCGGATGTACCTGCGAGCGGGCCAAAACCTCGAACTGCGACTTCACCTCGTCGGCGGCTTCCTTCCAGTGCTGGGCCGCGCGCGCGTCGATGCCTTCCACCCGGGCAGCGGCGGCGCGCACGGCGAGCTCCACCTCCTGCATGGCGGGACGCGCGTGATCGACCGCCTCGGCGACGGCGGCCATCCGTGCGTCCACGCTGGACGTGCCTGCGACCAGCGCCTCGATCCCCTTCTCGATGTTCTCGGTGGCGCGCGCGGAGGCCTCGCGTGTCTGCATGATCCCATCGAGCGCCTTCGACAGTTTGTCGTTGGCGGCCTGCATGTGCGCGAATGCCTCGCGCGACTCCGCCGCCCGCTCGCCGACGCGGTCCACGAGCCCGCCGTACTGGCGCGTGTTCGCCTCCACGGCGCCCGCGAGGGTGACCACCCGCGACTGCAGCTCTTCCAGCGCCTTGGACGTCCGCTCGTGCAGCGCTTCGTCCTGCTGGCGCATCAGGTCCGCCAACTGGTCGTTGAGCGTGTCGAAGCCCGCCTGGAACGAGTGCGACAGCCCCTGGAGCGAGCTTTCCAATCCCAGGAACGATCCGCTGGCCTCGCGCACCGCCTGCGCGGCGCCGGACAGGGTGCCCACGGCGGCGATCAGTGGATCGGCCGATTGCGCGCGGCTCGTTTCGTAGATGTACTCGGCCGAAACCAGCTCCAGCCGTTCCAGCAGGTGCCGCCGCCCGACCGAGAGGCCCTGGGCCATCAGCCCCACCGCGATGGCGCCCACCAGCGCCAGCGCGTTGCCGCCGAACGCGTCGGCGACGGCGCGCAACGGGCCCACCATGCTGTTGGCGTCGCCCCCGCCGGCACCGCCCGCGCCGGAGATGGCGTCGATCAGGTCGGGCAGAGCCGTCTTCACACCGGCGAACGTTCCCAGCACCGCGAGCAGTAGGAGGAGCGACGAGGCGAAGCGCGCCACGTGCCCGTACTGCAGCGTGCGCGTTTCGGCGATGCCGCGCAGCTCCTCGACGGGAATGTGCGCGGCGCCCCCGTCCAGCCGCGCCTGGTGCACACGGCGCACGCGGTCGTCCACCAGCGTCTCCACGTGGGGCGATTCGTCCGGGCGCAGCGTGATCTCGCCCCGACGAAGGCGTGCAAGCCGCTCCTTGGGATCGGCGAACACCAGCATCAGCCCTTCGCGCTCGTGGTCCAGCACCCAGTCCACGTCGGCTTCCTCGCGCGCGATGGCCTGCGTATCAGCATGGACGGTCCATCCTGCGTAGATCGTCAGCGCCAGCCCGGTCACGATCAGGATGAAGATGATGAAGTTGGGCTGTGCTCCCAGGCCGAACAGCTCGCGCAGCGCCATCCCCTTGTCGGGGCGGCCGCCGAGCAGGCTGGTCAGGAACAGGATGGAGAACACCCCATAGAACGCCGTGCCGACCACCAGGTAGTCCCTGGCCGGCTTGTCGCCCCGGCTGGGCGGCTTGATCATCTTCAGGCGAAGCGGCCCCGGCGCGGGCGCCTCCGCCGTGAGGATCTGGGGACCGGGCGCCTGATCGACCACGCTCATATCGCCTCCGCCAATCCCTTGCTGACCAGCTCACCGCGGCCCTCGCCCTCGTCCCAGCGCACTTCGGCCGGGCGCGTGGTGCGATACGCGGTGTACGTACGCCCGCCCTGCAGATCGAAGAACACCTCCCACTTGGGAAGCGAAATCTCCGTCATCTGCACGTCCGGATTCAGGTACACCCGTGCCTGCCCGGCCCCGGAGGGCGTCACGTAGGCAGCGGGCGGGAGCGAACGGCTGCGGACCAGCGCGCCATCCCGAATCTCGACCGCCTGATCTGCCGGCCCGGCGCTCCACGACGGCACGGCCGGGATTGCGGTCAGCCACGAACTGTCCTCGCCATGGCCGGAGTACGACAGAGGAGCGTACGATGCCACCGTGCCCCCCTCGTCCCGGAGCGAGGGTGCGGGCTGCTTGGCGGGCCTGGAGAGCGCATCGACCTTTGCCTCCAAGGCATCCAGGCGCTGCGACCAGAACGTTCTCAGCTTTTCCATCTGCTCGGACTGACGCTCGGCGGCGCTTCTCATTTCGGCCGCGGCCTGCGCCAGAAGCCTGTGGTCGGGCGCCTGCTGCACATCCGCGCCGTTCGAGATTGGGGATGGCGTGCGGTGGCTCTCCGGGCTTCGCCGCCGCCGGGGATTTCGCGTCGCCAGGAGCACGATTACCAGCGCTGCCAATCCAGCGGAGATCCACTCCCACGGCAGTGGAGGAAGGCTCATGGGCGCCCTCCGAAGAACCTGTCGAGCATGCGCTCCAGTACCACGGTGGCCTCCAGGATGAACACCGAGCCGCGGTATCCGCCGGACTGGTTGACGCGGTATTCCAGCTTCTGGCTGGTCGCGTTGCGCAGGTCCACGCCGGCCAGCCCGGAAAAGATGGAGCGATAGCGATCCGGCAGCTCCGCCCAGGTGCCGCCCAGGTGCACCAGCCGCTCGCTGGCGCGGAGCAGCGATGCGTGGAACCGCTCGCCCTCCAGCTCGCCGTCGGGCCAGCGCAGCGTCGCCAGCCGGTCGGGGCTGAAGGTTTCCGCCGGGCCCAGGCGCGTGGCGGGCTGGAGCTGCCGGACCTCGCCGTCCGTCCGCAGCTGCACCGACAGGTGCTCGCCCACCACCGGGCCGGCAGCCAGCGGGTCGATGTTCAGGCTGGCGTTCACCACCGGCGCCACCAGCCCGCGCGCCACCTCTTCCTTGGGCTTCTCCGTCACCTGGATGGCGACGGCTGGCCCCTCACCGGCACCGGCGGCCGCGCGCAGGATGTCGGATAGTGCCTGGCGGTACGGATCGCCCGGCGCGCCCTTCTGCAGGTTGGTGAGCCAGTGCAGGTACTGGCTGCCATTGCCTGCCAGCGTGATGGACTCGGGAAGGCGCGGCGCGTCCGACCCCTCCACCGGCGGAAGCGCGCGGAAGGCCAGCCCCGTGTAGTGGAAGAGCGCGCCGAAGAAGTAGAAGACCATCGCCTGGAACGCGCGGAACTCGCGCCCCACCCAGAACCGCGCGGCCTGGCCCGACGCGAACCAGGGCGTGCGCACCAGGTAGGTGAACGCCAGGTGGATCTGCCCGTCGGCGATGTACTTGTCGAGCACCTCGCGCTGCGCGGGCGGCAGGTCGTTGGCCTTGGCCCACTCCACGAACGAGCGGACGAACGGATTGGTCAGGTCTTCCCTGCCCGCGCCCTGCTGCCGCGGCCCCGTGAGGTTCTTGCCGCCCAGCAGCACCGAGTCCAGCAGCAGCGTGCGCCCCTCGCCGTACGCGGCGAGGTCAGAGGTGCCGCCGCCCACGTCGATGATCACGTTGCCCGCGCCGAGCATCCCCACGCCCGCGGCGTTGAAGAAGTGGCGCAGCACGCTGCGGCTTTCGTCGAGCCCGCGCTCCACCTTCACCGCGCCGAGCCCGCGCGCCACGAAGGTCTGGTGCACGTCGTTCCACTGGCGCTCCAGGCTGCGCACCTGGTCGTCACTGAACGAGCGGGGGAACGAGTACATGATGGTGATGGCGCCCGGCTGCACCCCCTGCCGCAGTCCCTCGGCGACCACGGTGGCCATCACGTGCCGCAGAAAGGCGGATGACAGGAAGTAGCCCTCGTGCTCGGCGGACCACTTCAGGTCGCCGGTGACGCGGTTGTTGTCCCTGTCATTCTTGACGATGCCGGAGAAGGGCACGTTCACCCGAACCGCCGCCGGCTCGCGCGCCAGGTCCAGCTGGGGAAGCCCGGCCACGTGCACCACCGCGGTGCCGAACGCCTCGGGGAGCACGGCGGCGGGGAAGAAGTAGCCGGCGAGGAATTCCTTCGTGTCGGCGCCCTCTTCGGTGATCGCGAGCACCAGGTTTTCCGCCGAGAAGATGTCCGCGGCCGCTTCCTGGTTCTCGCGGACGCTGACGATGGTGTTGGAGGTGCCGAAGTCCACGCCCACGGCCCACCGCGTGGCGTGCGGGTCGGCCGCGGCGGGGAAGCGGGGGAGCACCACACCCAGCGATTCCGCGCGGTCGCCGCCGCCGCCGGCCGTGTTGCGGAACTCCAGGATCTCCGGGCGCGCGGCGAAGGCGGCGGCGCGCACCAGCGGCGTGCGCCGGCCCTGGCCCGTGACGGCCAGCGGCTGCCCCGCTGCCAGGGCGCGCACCTCCACGTGCTCGGCCACGAATTGCTCGCGGTCGGTGCGGAAGACGGTGTACTCGGTCCACGCCGGGTGCGCGAATGCCGGCCACACCGTCAGCTCCGGGCCGTACTGCTTGAGGATGTGCGTGTCGGGATAAACGCGCCGCACCACCACCTCGCCCGGGTCGTCGTCGGTCCCCACGGGCACCGTGAGCGCGACGGCGACGGAGCCGTTGGACAGCACCTCTACCGTCAGCAGCCGGTCGACGTCGTCGGGCGAAAAGAAGCGGAAGAACTCGCCGCGAAGGGGCAGCGCCAGCCGCGGCTGGGCAAAGCGCGGGTCGGCGCCCTGCGACTGCACGCGGTATCCCTTGAGCCCCTTCACCGACTCCGGCCGCAGCGGCTCGCCCAGGAGGAACACCTGGTCCGTCAGCCAGTCCGTCTGCGGGTGCACCCACGGATGATCGCGGTCCACGCCGGGAAGGACGTTGCGGTCCAGCCGCGCCAGGTCCGCCGGCAGCTTCACCGGCGGCGCGCCCTCGTAGAACCGGCCGTCGAAGGTGGAGGGGTCGACGACGATCGGCGCGGGAGCACCCATCGTGGAGCGCAGGCGCCAGCGGCTTTCATCCAGCTCCGCGCCCGGCCGCCGCCGGTACAGCACCAGCCCGCCGAAGCGCTGGGGGGTGATGGGCTCTAGGTGAAGCGACGCCGCGGCGGTCTTCCACCCGTCCGCGTCGGGCGACGGGCTCAGCTGGTCGCGCATCCGCTCGGGGCGTCCGGCCCGCGACTCCCGGATCTCCCGCTTCAGCCAGGCGGTGACGCACGCCTGCACCGTGTTCCACGCCACGTACTCGTCGTGCGACTCGGGGGCGGGCGCCTCCAGCTGCGGAAGGAGCACCTGCGCCACGTAGCGCTGAAACTGGAAGGGGCGCGCGGAAAGCGGGCGATGGTCGGCGCCCGCGGCGTACCGGAACAGCCCGCGCATGGCCTCGCCGCGCCCCGCGTCCTCCGCGGTGAACAGCACGGTGTACGGCGACGACGCGGCCACGGGCGCGCCGTTCACCAGCAGGATGGAGAGCGTCGGCACGGCGCTCTGCGCGGCCCCGCCGCCCGCGCGGCGCGGCGACAGCTCCACCAGCGCGTCGGCGAAGTCCTCCACGCGCACGGAGCCGGTGTCCTGGGCCAGGCCGCGCAGGTCGTCAAGTCGAACGCGCTCCACGGTCACGTGGCTGCCGCGGGTGGAGCCCTGCGACCAGATGAACTCCAGCGCATCCAGCAGCTCGTTCTGCACCAGCCTGTGCGCCGGGTGCTGCGGATCTTCGAGCGCGTTGCGGAACAGGTGCAGACGCGCCCACGGGCTGGGAATGGACTGGATGCGCGTGCGGATCTCCGACGCGTTCTCGGCCGGAAGCTCCAGCTTGGCCAGTTCCACCGGGTTCTGCAGCGTTTCCCACCGTCCGGGCGGAAGGGCCTCGACGTTGGCCGGGTTGGGCGTTTCGCGAAACCGCGGCAGCAGGTTGCGGCTCATGCGGCCCCCTTCAGGCTGACGTTTTCGGCGAACGCGGCCGCGGCGTAGCGCTCGCTGCCCTCGCGCATCACGTGCATGAAGCCGGGGAATCCCCCTCCCCGGTGCGCGTAGGCGGCATCGTTCCAGTGGCGGAACACGACGGACTCGTCGTGGCGCGCCCGGCGCTCGGCGGCCGTGGCGCCGCGCCCCTCGATCAGCTCGTCCGGACGGACCCGGCTCGGCGGACCGGCGGACGCGGGGACCAGCGCGAGCGCCGGGGTGCCGCGGCGCATCTCCGCCAGCCATCCCCACGCCGCGCGGAAGAAGCGCCCCATGCCGTCCAGCGCCGGGCCGCGCGCCACCAGCTCCTCGGGCTTCAGCTTCAGCAACTGCAGCCAGGTGACGCCCAGCAGCGAGGCGCCGAGATCCGGGTGTGCGCCGCCGTCCAGGCGAAATGCCGTGAGGAAGGTGTGCGCCGCCACCATGCCGCCCATCAGCCGGCTGCGCGAGCGGGCATTCAGCGGCAGGTCGGCCCAGGTGGGATCGCGGCCTTCGACGGCTGTGGCGCGCACGACGGGCAGCTTGGCCGCGGCGTCCTCGCCCCGGCGCGCCGCGAAGTCCAGCGCGGCCAGCGCGCCGAAGAGCTCCACGTAGTGCGCGTCGTTGGCCTGGCGCTCGCCGCCCACCTCGTTGGCCTGCTGCTCGCGCGGCACCGAGTCGCCCAGCATGTACAGCCCGCCGTAGCCCGTGCTGGTGTTCAGGTACGTGGGCAGGGCGCCCGCCGCGTTCTGCGCGAACAGCACCGTCTCCGGGCGGGGCCCGCCGTCGGGCGCGTCTCGCGACGTGGGCGTGGGCAGGGTGAAGGAGGGGAGGAAGAGCGCGCCCCCGAAGCGCTGGGGCGGCA
>NZ_DATBNB010000626.1 GCF_036554565.1 Longimicrobium sp.
CGGTCCAGCCCCGGCGAGCGCGCGGCGAGGATGGCCTGCAGCGTTTCGCGGGTGACCGGGGCGGCGGTCAGGCCGCCGTAGTATTCGCCGCGGGGGCGGTCCAGCCGCACCAGGATGGTCAGCTGCGGATCGCGCGCGGGAAAGAAGCCGACGAACGTGGAGTTGTACTGGCCCGCCTCGTAGCGCCCGTTCGCACCCGTGCGCCGCGCCGTTCCCGTCTTTCCCGCCACCTCGAACGTGGAAAGCGAGGCCCGGGTCGCCGTGCCGTCCGCGACGACGGTGACGAGGACGTCGCGGATCTGTCCCGCCACCCCGCGAGGGATCACCCGGCGCACCTCGCGGGGATCGCGGCGCTCCAGCGTCTTGCCGTCGCGCCCGCGCACCTCGCGCACCAGGCGCGGCTCCATCAGCACGCCGCCATTGGCGAGGGCGCCATAGGCCAGTGCCAGCTGCAGCGGGGTTACCGACATCTCGTAGCCCGTCGCCAGCGAGGCGGCGGTGGGCTTGGACCAGCGGTCCGGGCGCGGCAGCCGCCCCGACGATTCCGCGGGGTACTCCACCCCCGTGGGCGTGCCGAACCCGAAGTCCCGCAGCATGCCGAACTGCTGCCCGGGGCTCAGCCGCGGGACGAACTTCACCATGCCGATGTTGCTGGACACGCGCAGCGCGTCGCGCAGCGTGAGCATGTCGTAGGCGTGCACGTCGGTGTGCACGCGGCCGTTGGGATCGGTCCACCGGCCGCCCTCGCCGTCCACGCTCTCGCCCAGCGTGGCCCTGCCCGTCGCCAGCAGCGTGCTCACGAACAGGGGCTTGGCCACGGACCCCGGCTCGTACGGCTCGATGAACGCGCCCACGCCCAGCGACCCACCCTGCCGCTTGGAGACGGCGGCCAGCACCTCGCCCGTGCGGGGATCCATCAGCAGCAGGTCGCCGCCGGCCGCGCCGGTGCTGTCGATGGCCGCGCCCAGCGCCGCGTCGGCGATCTCCTGCAGGTCGAAGTCGATGGACAGGTACACGTCGTTCCCATCCGTCGCCTGCACGACGGGGAGCGCGACGGAAGCCTCCTTGCGGCCCTTGCCGTCACGCCGCATGACCGAGTAGCCGTCGCGCCCGGCCAGCACCTCGTCCAGCGCCTGCTCCATGCCGCCCAGCGGCCGGCCGTCGCCGCTGATGCCGCCCAGCACCTCGCGTCCCACGCTGCCCTGGGGATAGAAGCGTTCCAGCCGCCGCTCCCAATGGAAGCCGCGCGGATCGCCGATCTCCCGGCGCTGCTCGGCCGTGAACCGTCCGGGGAGGACGACCCACTTGCGATCCTTGCTCGTCGCCCGGCGGGCGGCGCTTCGCCCCAGCTCCAGCACCTGGGCGAGCTGGCGGACGGCGGCGTCGCGGTCCGTCAGCTCGTTGGGGGCGATGGACAGGCGGAAGGTCTCGCGGGTGAGGGCAAGGGGCACTCCGTCGCGGTCGAAGATGGCGCCGCGGCGGGCGGCCAGGGGCACGCGCGCCTGCTGCTGCGCGGCCGCTTCGGCGCGCCACTTGTCGCCCTCGAACCCCTGCAGCTGCACCGAGCGGCCCACGATCAGCACCGCCGCGATGCCGATGGACACGATCAGCAGGCGGCGGCGGGCGCGCAGGCGCTCTTCGCTGTCCCAGGCCCCGGCGCGGCTCACTGGCCCTGCTCCATGGACGAGGCAGGGATGGGAAGCAGCACGACCTCGTCGTCGCGCGCCACGTGAAGCCCCAGCCGGCGCTCCGCGATGCGGGTGATGCGGGCGCGCGTCTGCAGTTCCTGGATGCGGTTGGTCCACTCCACCCGCTCGGCCTCGGCGAGGGAGATGTCGTTCTGCAGCTTCGCAAGCTCGCGCTGGCGGGCCACGCCCTCCGTCTGCCGCCAGACCACGGACGCCAGGCAGCCCGCGACGGCGCAGACGAGCACCGCGCGGCCCACCCACGCGCGGCGGCGGGCGCGGCGCTCGGCGCGGTCGCCCTGCGGCGCCTCCCAGCGGGCGGCGCGCTCAGCCTGGCGCGTGCGCGCCGGGCGCGGCATGGCGTCGGTGCTCACGCCGCCCTCCACCCGCGCAAACGGGCGCTGCGGGCGCGGGGGTTGGCCAGGGTTTCCTGCTCCGTGGCAGACATGGGCTTTCGGGTGATCGTCGTTCCCAGCGGCGTTCCGCGGCACTGGCACTGCACGAAGCCGGGCGGGCACACGCAGTCCAGGCTCCAGTCCCGGAAGGCGTTCTTCACCAGCCGGTCTTCCAGCGAGTGGTAGGCGAGCACCGCGAACACGCCCCCCGGCGCCAGCGCCTTCCGGAAGCTTTCCAGCGCCCGCTCCAGCGCCTGGATCTCGCCGTTGACGGCAATCCGCAGCGCCTGGAAGATCCTGGCCTTGTCCGCCGCCTCGGCGCGCGGGCCCAGCGTGCGGCGGATGGCATCCAGCAGGTGGTCGCTGGTGGCGAAGGGCTCGCGCTCCCGCATCTCCAAAACGATGCGCGCCAGCTTCCGCGAGCGCTTTTCCTCGCCGTAGCGGTAGAAGATGTTCGCCAGCTCGGCCTCGTCCATCTCGTTCAGCAGGTCCGCCGCGCTGGGCTCCGCGGCGGTCGCCTGCGCCATCCGCATGTCCAGCGGCGCGCCGGGACGAAAGGTGAATCCGCGCTCGTCCACGTCGATCTGGTGCGACGAGATCCCCAGGTCCAGCAGCACGCCATCCAGCGACCCATCCTCGATCCCCGCCGCGGCCACGGCATCCGCGAAGTTCGATCGGACGGGGCGGAAGCGATCACCGAAGCGGGCCAGGCGCTCCCCCGCCTCGCGAAGCGCATCCGGATCGCGGTCCGTGCCGATCAGCCGGGCCGTGGGACCGCGCTCCAGCAGCGCCTCGGCGTGGCCGCCGCCGCCCAGCGTTCCATCCAGGTACAGCCCACCCCGCTCCGGCGTGAGGAGATCCATCACCTCGCGGACCATGACGGGCGCGTGGTAGCCGGAGGCATAGGGCAGCGTCACGCCGCGGCGGGCCGCACGGCGTTGGCGCGGGTGACCAGCGCGCGGCAGCCGCGGCAGGTGAACCACTCGGTGCCCAGGAACGCCCCCAGGCCGTCCATCGGCTCGAACGGGCCGAAGTGGCGGTCCAGGCCGCAGGGCACCCCCGAGCCGGCCAGCGGCGAGTGCATCGATACAGGCGGGCGGGGCTGAACGATCATGTCACCAACGGGGTGAGGGGGGATCAGCCGAAGATCTGGTGCGTAAAGCGCTCGGCCTCGGCCACGGGCTCGGCCGTGGCGGCCTGGAAGCGCTCCGGGTTCCACAACTCGATGCGGTCGATGGCGCCCACGATCAGCGTGGGCCCCGCGATGCCGACGGATTCCTGCAGCCGCGCGGGGACCATGATGCGGCCCTGCTTGTCGGGCACCACTTCCACGGCGTTGGCCGTCACCTTCAGCACGTAGGCGCGGGCCTGGGGGTTCAGCCGCAGCATCTCGCGAAGGCGCGCCTCCACCTCGGCCCAGGTGTGCTGGGGATACAGGGTGAGGGCGTCGGGAAACGCGTGCACCAGGACCATCGGCTCGTCCCCCCCTTCCCGTCGGAACGGGGCGGGAAGGCTGAGCCGGCCCTTGTCGTCGATCTGGTGCTGATAGCTCCCGAGAAAGCCGTTCACCGGGCTCCGCTGGAAAGGCCTGCCACGCTCCCCCACAACTCCCCACAATCACCCACTCTGGCCCACAAGCTAATGGCGTTCCCCCGCAGGTCAAGGAGAACATCTCCCGAACCGGGGGCGGTGGCTGGCGAAGTTCTTGCGCCCCCGCGCTCCCGGCCCGGTAAACCCTCATCCTTTCGCCCGCGAGCGCCGCCCGTGCAGATCGCCCTGATCATCAACCCGTCTTCGCCCGACGCCGTCCAGGCGCTGCGCCGGGGCGTGGAGCGCCTGCGCGAGGAAGGGCACGTGGTGCATCCGCGCGTGACCTTCGAGCAGGGCGATGCGCACCGGTTCGCGTGGAAGTCGGCAGAGTACGGCGCGGACCTGGTGGTGGCGTGCGGCGGCGACGGCACCATCAACGAGGTGGTGAACGGACTGTACGAGTGGATCGCCGACCGGGAGGATACGACGCCCGACGCGGCGCTCCCCAAGCTGGGGATCGTGCCGCTGGGCACGGGCAACGACCTGGCGGGCGGGATGGGCATTGCCCCGGGCGACCCCGAGGGCGCGCTGATGGACGCCGCGAGCGGCGAGGAGTACACGGTTGACGTGGCGCGCGTGAACGGGCGCTACTTCCTGAACGTGTCCACCGGCGGCATGGGTGCTGAGGCGACCGACGACGCGTCGAAGGAGCTGAAGCGGCTGCTGGGGCCCATCGCGTACGTGGTGACCGGCGTCAAGAAGTTCGTGCAGCTGAAGGATACGACCGCGCGGTTCGTGTCCGGCGACGAGGTGGTGTACGAGGGCGGGTTCCTGCTGTTCGCGGTGGGGAACGCGTGGAGGACGGGGGGCGGCAACTGGGTGACGGCCGCGGCGGACCCGTCGGACTGCCTGCTGGACGTGTGCATCGTGCAGGGGATGAACCACCTGGACCTGGTGCGCCTCGCGCCGCTGGTGCGCGCGGGCAAGCACGTGAGCCACGACAAGGTCACGTATCGCAAGGTGACGTCGCTGGTGGTGGAATCACCCGAGGAGATGACGGTGAACGCCGACGGCGAGCCGCTGACGGGCCGCCGCTTCGAGTACGCCATCGGCCGGCACCGCCTGACGATGATGGTTCCGCGCGCGCCCGAGCACGGCGAGGCCCCCGGCGCGGACCCCGCGGTCGTCGCCGAGGCCAACGAAGCGGCGGCGGAGGCCGAGGCAGAGGCGAGCAAGACTGGATAACTGCAGTTTCACGCAGAGGGCGCAGAGGGAAAAGAGAGGACGCAGAGGGGCATGCAAGCGCCTCTGCGTCCTCTCTGTCTTCTCTGCGACCTCTGCGTGAAACTGCCTTTTGTTGGGGCCGTCACGAGCGCCGGGGTCGGCACGCGATGCGGGCGGCCGTGCGTGCGTAGGTTCGGGGAGGCCGCGTGTTGCCGTGGAATACGGCGCACTCCTCGTCGGGGCCGACCG
>NZ_DATBNB010000627.1 GCF_036554565.1 Longimicrobium sp.
CGTCGTGGGGCGTGGGCCCGGCCACCTGCAGCGTGTCCCACGCCTGCCCCTGCGCCCCGCCGATGGCGATCACCTGCCGTACCCGCTGCCCGGGGGTCAGCGCCTCCAGCGAATCGGCCTCCATGCGAAAGCCGCGCGACAGGGCCACGGAGCGCCCCGTGGCCTGGGGTGAGTTGCCGGACACGAGGCGCTGCAGCGAGTCGCGGGCGAAGAACAGCTGCAGCTGCGGGCCGGTGATGCGAAGCCGCTCCTGCACCAGCCGAGAGTTGCCGCGCGCCAGCACGCGATCGATGGCGCCCTGCGCCAGGATGCTCTCGATGTAGTCCGCCGTCAGCTCGTACTGCTCGCCCTTCGCGCGGGCGTTGCCGCGCAGCTCCATCTTTTCGGCCGTGGCGTCGTAGTAGGCTTCGCCCGCCCAGGCATCCATCTCCTTGCCATCGATCACCACGTTGCCCTCGGCCGTCATGAACTGCTCGCCGGCGGTGGTGATGCGGTTGGCGTCGATCTCCATCGGCTGGCGGCCGCGCGAGGAGGGCACCACGGTCAGGTGGGGACGCTCCGTAGCGATGGCCTGCGCCTGCGGGCGGCCCATGCCGGCGCGGAAGTATTCCAGGTTGGGCCCGCGCAGGGTACTGCCCCGGTTCTTGTCGGTGAACACCACGCTGCCGGTGGCCCACAGCCGGCCGGTGTTGCCGTTGTACGTGGCATAGTCCGACGTCAGCGCGCGCGTGGGGTCCTGGTAGTCCACGCGACCGAAGAGATGAACCTCGTTGATGGCCTCGAACATCACCGCGCTGTCGGCGCGCAGGTCTTCGCCGTTGGCACAGCGCACGTTCAGCGGCCCGCCGGCGTTGATGATGCGCTGCCCCTCGGGGCCGCTGCTGCTCCATCCGCCCTGCTGGTAGACCAGGTTGCAGACGTTCTGCGCCGCGGCTCCGCTTGGAAGCGCCACGATCGCGGCGACGGCGAGCAGGATCGACAGGAGGCGGCGCATCAGAAGTCCCCCGCCCCGGCGTTCACCTGCACGCCCTCGGCCTTGGCCCGGTTGCCCTTCATGTTGGTGAAGCGCGTGTCGGACTCGAAGCCCTGGGTGACCATCGTGCGCCCTTCTTCCACGATGGTCGTCTCGCGCGTGCTCCACACGCGGTCGCCGCGCTGGTCGTAGTGAAGCTCCTCGCTGCGGACGGTGCGCTGGCGCCCCTCGTCGTTCTTCGTGATCAGCACCACGTTGCCGCGCGCCACCATCACCGCGGTGGACTCGTCGTACTCGCCGGTCTTGGACGTGAGGGTGCCGGGGTTCTTTCCCTGCTTGTCGTAGAAGGTCAGCCGCACGCCCTTGAGGTCGAACACCTGGGTGTTGGGCCGCTGGAAGGCGGTGTCGCCCTTCAGGTCGGCCTTCAGCACGCCGCCGTCGCTCAGCTTCAGGTTCAGGCCGTACGTGCGCTGGCCCTCGTCGGCATTCATGCTGGCCTTGGGCGCGGCGATGCCCGACTCGCCGTCGCAGGCGGCCAGCAGCGCCAGGGCGCACACGAAAACGCGGAGAATGGTCCTGCTCATATGGCCTAGACGGCTCCCGCCCGCATCAGGTCGTGAAGGTGAACCATCCCCACGAGAAGCCCTTCGCCGTCCACGACGGGAAGCGCCATCACGCCGCGCCGCTCCATCACGCCGACGGCTGCGGCGGCGAGCTGGTCGGGCTCGGCGGTTCGGGGAGTGTTCGTCATCACTTCAGATACGGAAATTCGGAAGAACTGTTCCTCCCGCTCCATCAGGCGCGTCAGGTCGCCGGAGGTAACCACCCCCAGCAGCCGCCCATTTTCGTCCACCACGGCCACGGTTCCGCGCCGCTCCGCGAGCAGCACCAGCGCCTCGCGCATGGTGGCGTCCGGCCGCACGGCAGGGGCGTCCGTCATCACGTCCCGCACCCGCAGCAGCAGCCGGCGGCCCAGCGCGCCGCCGGGATGGAAGCGGGCGAAATCTTCGCGGCCGAAGCCCCGGCGCAGCAGCAGCGCCACGGCCAGCGCGTCGCCCATCGCCAGCGTGGCCGTCGTCGACGAGGTGGGCGCCAGGTCGTGCGGGCAGGCCTCTTCCTCTACCGAGCAGTCCAGCACGTGGTCCGCGTGGCGGGCCAGCGCCGAGCTCATCCGCCCCGTCATGGCGATCACCCGCACGTCCATCCGCGTCAAAAACTCCAGCAGGCCACGCAGCTCCTCGCTCTCGCCGCTCTTGCTGAGCAGGATGGCCACGTCGCCCGTCCCCACGATCCCCAGGTCGCCGTGCAGCGCCTCGACCGGATGAAGGAAGGTGGCCGGCGTTCCCGTCGACGTGAGCGTCGCGGCGATCTTGCGCCCGATGATCCCGCTCTTGCCGATCCCCGCGACCAGCACGCGCCCCGTCGCCGTGAGGATGGCCTCCACCGCGCCCGCGAACTCGTCGCCGATGCGGTCTTCGAGCGCGGCCACGGCCTGCGCCTCCATGCGGATCACGAGGCGCGCGCGGTCCAGCGTGTCGGCGACGCCGAGGGCGCCCTCCACCTCCAGCAGCTCCTGCAGCGCGCTCACCGCCCCGCCTCGCGCTCGGCGACGTACTGCGCGACGGCATCCGCCCACTGCCCGCGCGCGGTCAGCAGCGCCTCGGCGAACTCGCGGACGGCGCCGTGGCCGCCATGCTTCTTCGCGGCCCAGACGGCGGCGGCACGCGCGTCGCTGGTCGCGTTGCCGACGACGGCGGGCAGCCCCACGCGGCGGAGCACGGCGAGGTCCGGCAGGTCGTCGCCCAGGAACGCCGCCTCGTCCCAGCCGATCCCGTTGCGCTGCAGGATCTCAGTGAGCGCGTTGAGCTTGTCGGCCTTCGGGTCCTGGTGCAGGTCGTCCACCTTCAGTTCGCCTGCGCGGATGCGGACGGCCTCGGAGACGCGGCCGGTGACGATGGCGACGCGCAGGCCGGCGTTCCTCAGCATCAGCACGCCGAGGCCGTCCTGGATGTCGAACCGCTTGAGCTCCACGGACTCGCCGCTCGCCGTGGCGCCCAGGTAGACGCCGCCGTCCGTCATCACCCCGTCCACGTCGAAGACGACCATGCGGATGCGGCGGGCCAGCGCGGGATCGATGGGCTCAAACACGGGCGGCCTCCATCCCCAGCGCCACGCGCAGCCCCAGCACCTCCTCGATCAGCGAACGCAGGCGGTCCAGCGGCAGCATGTTAGTCGTGTCCGATAAGCCCTTGGCCGGCTCGGGGTGCGTCTCGATGAAGAGCGCATCCGCCCCGGCGGCCACGGCGGCGCGCACGAGCGGGGGGATGAAGCGCGGCTCGCCGCCGCTGATTCCCCCGCCCTCTCCCGGGCGCTGCACGGAGTGGGTGCCGTCGAAGATGGCCGGCGCGTCGCAGGCCTCGCGCATCAGCGCGAACGACCGCATGTCCACCACCAGGTTCCCGTATCCGAAGAACGTTCCCCGCTCCGTCGTGGCGACCGCGGGCGAGCCGGCGCCGCGCACCTTGGCGACGGCGCCCTTCATCTCGTGCGGCGCCATCCACTGCCCCTTCTTCACGTTCACCGGCTTCCCCGTGGCTCCCGCGGCGACCAGCAGGTCCGTCTGCCGGCAGAGGAAGGCGGGGATCTGCAGCACGTCGACGACATCCGCGACGGGCGCGCACTGCTCGGGGAGGTGCACGTCCGTGATCACCGGCAGCCCCGTGGCCTCGCGGACGCGCTCCAGCTTCCGCAGGCCCTCGTCCACGCCCGGCCCGCGCGGCGAGCCGGGGGACGAGCGGTTGGCCTTGT
>NZ_DATBNB010000628.1 GCF_036554565.1 Longimicrobium sp.
ACCTTCTCCCGGCGCACTCGGTCGATATCCACAGAGCCAGAAATCACGCACTCAATCAGGCACGCAACGTAAGGTTCGTCGCGAGAAAACCGGTTGTTGCAAGTGATGCAACAACGCACCACCGGCAGGTTCTCGGGAAATGGCTGATCGAGGAGAACCTTTGAGGGAACGTGATCAGCGGTCGACGGCACGTCGCCACAATAGGCGCAGTACAGCGAGTGCCGCTCATCGAGGAAGAGCTTGCGAGGGTCCATCGTTGAATAATAGCGGCCTAACGACGCAAGGGTCAGGGATGCGGGGCCGTCGCGCAAGCCTGTCATCCACCCGAAAACATGCACGGCCCCGCATCCCCTGCAGCCGCTTGTTGGGCCGCACACGCCAGCGGGGACCATCGCTGCTTCTCACTCCTCGGTGTAAGAGTAACGTTTGTCGTTCAGCATTCCACCGGGCGAAAGGCAGATACTGAACCGCTTGAACAAGCCGAAGAATTCTGTGAGTGGCATTTCAGTAGTAATGCGCCGAGTAGCGAAGGCGCCTGAGGTCGTCGCGATGGACTCCTTGACGGAATCGAATGAACCCGGCGTCACTAGAAAATGCACCGTGATCGGATCGCGATGCGCGCCGCGGTTCTCGCCAACCCACACGTTTACCCCAACCACGAACTCGTGTTGGTGCATCAGGCCCTTGGCTCGGAGCCAGTCCCCAGGACCATTGCCGTCTGCCCTGTCCGCCGCTGACGAACCGATTAGGTCGTCGTACTGAACCGATGCGCGGAAGCGATCATCTGTCATCGTGGACTCAACCCGAATGTTGTTGTGGAGTAGCCGCTCGCGTTGGGAGCGCCCAAGGTCGAAGAGCATACCGCGGTGCGGCACCCGAATGCGGCCTAACGCCTCAAGGGTCAGGGGTGCGGGGCCGGCGCGCAAGACTTTCGTCCGCCCCGGAGCATGCAAGGCCCCGCATGCCCTGCAGCCGATTGTCAGGCCGGTAGCCGCCGAGGTAAAGCGTGCGGAGCATGGCTCCAGCGGCCACATCGCCGCGTCCGGCGAGCGAAAGCGCGCTGCGGCAGGCAACATCCAGGAGTAACCAGCCTACGTGTAAGTGCCCAGCCGGGGCGCGCGCCAGGCTCACTGGGCGCGTCACCATGGGGGATCACTTCTCCGAAGTCTCTGCACTCCGAAGCTCATCCTCCGACCATCGACAGAACGCGTCAACTCCGATGTTGTAAAGAATCAAAGTCAAACCAGCGATGACCGGTGCACCCACGATGCCGAGCACGGGCACATTTGCTATGAGCAACGAACCGAGTGTAAGCCCCCCCCGCCTGAACCAGAAGCTCCGGCTTTGCCAATTGTGCGCCAACACCGGCCTCCTTCCCGGCGCCGATCTGATCCTCAATCTTCTTGCGCAATTCAGCGTCCCCGCACAGATACTTCCGGATGGATTCGGCAAGGTATGAGAAAAAGCCTCGCTCGTACTTGAGTTCGTAAACCAGCTGAACGACATCGGCCATCTGTACATCGACCGTGGCTCGGCCGGATGCTAGCGTTGCGAGCGTTTGATGCTGCCACGATCCCGGGAACGCTGGTGGCACGTTATGCTCTGAAAGGTCATCAGGGACAAGCCAGTCACGGTAGGAGCCCGAATATCCCGATGGGGAGTCGCGGTCGACTGGGAACGCGAGTGGCTCTTTCATAGCCACGCCCATAAGTCGACCGAGCCGAACAAGGCGCGTACCAGGATCACCAGCTTTCAACAACGTTCCCAATGAGACGTGGTAATCCCCCTGTGCCAGTCGGTCCAAGTGCTCGACGCCTTCTCGGAATTCATCAGCGTTCATGCCTGCCTCCGCCTGTTGACATGGAAGAACGGTGACGTTGGGCTGACACAGGGACGCGAAGTGGGCCCAACGACACAAGGGTCAAGGGTGCCGGGCCGGCGCGCAAGACTTTCGTGCCCACCCAAAGCATGCAAGGCGCCGCTTCCCTGAAGCCGATTGATAGGCGGCCGTGCGCGAACACGTTCAGTCCAGCCGCAGCAGGAACTCTTCGACATCGTCTCCGGAACTCTCGACCGTGGCCTCCCTCGCTTCGATGAAGAAGCCAACCTTCTCGAGCACGCGACGGGAGGCGGTATGGTCCACGGTTACCCGGGCAAAGAGCGGCCGCTCGTGCACCAGGGCGAGGAGTTCTCGCAGCGCAACGGTCGCGATGCCCTTTCCCCAGTGCTCCCGCCCGTACCAGTACGCCACCTCGCGCAGACCCCCGCGAACGAAGCTGCCGATGTACCCAACGACGGCGCCCTCGCTCTCGACGGTGCGGAGGATCCCGAGAGGATCCGCGAGAATCCTCGTCCAGTGGGTGTCGAACGCGGAGCGGTCGCGTGACGTGAGCGTACCCACGCGAAGAGCGACGGGATCACGCTGGTGCTCGAAGAACGTGTCGAGATCCGAGGCCGCAACAGGTCGCAGTCGAATGCCGGTCATGACCCTCGGGGAGTTGACTCGCGGTTGCGGAGGCGGCCATCGCCGCCTGACGCCACAAGGGTCAAGGGTGCGGGGCCTGCGCGCAAGGCTTTGACCCAGCCCGAAAGCATGCAAGGCCCGGCGCATCGCCTGCGTGATCGATGGATCGGGCGCTCACAGGCAGACACGAGAACGGGCACCCCGCGGCTCGCAGGGTGCCCGATCATCACCGGTGCGGTGCCTGCACTGAGCCGGTTCAGGCGCTCACCAGCAAACGCACGGTGAGGATACGCACTCGGTGTTGCAGAGAGTCCTGCCGGTCGCGAAGAGATCGCGCCCCTCTACCGTGCCGCGCTGCTCGGGAACGTCGGCCGATTCGAACGTCTCCACCGACAGCTCGTCCAGGTTCAGCTTGAGCTTGTTCATACTACCCTCCTGGTGAATGGTAAGGCGTGGAAAGCGCGTCCTGGCCGGAGCTGGTCGGGGCGCGCCGTGAGGGGTGGATCTCCGCGACACGAAACGGAAGGCAGACACCCACCAGCCATACTGTACTACCGGATGGCCGGAAAGCAAAGCTTTTATTGATAAGTGGCGGGATGGGAATATGTCTGGAGAATCGGCCGGCGTTGGTCTGCCGGCTCAGTAGGATCGTATCGCGAGCGCGGATGAGTCTCGTCCAGCGACAGCCGCGCAGTACCGTTGTTCTCATGCGGGCCCCGCGCTTGCTCCTGCTCCGGGTTCGATCCTGGAACCGAAAACGCAGTAGGGAGACATGCCGCACATCGTACTTCTCGGCGACAGCATCTTCGACAACGCATCGTACGTGGCGGGCGGGCCGGACGTGGTCGCGCACCTGAAGCGGGAGATGCCGGAGGGATGGCGCGCCACGCTTTCCGCCATCGACGGCGCAACCACGGGCAGCATACCCGTGCAGTACGGCCGCATTCCGCCCGACGCCACGCACCTGGTGCTGAGCATCGGCGGCAACGACGCGCTGATGAACGTCGACATCCTGCAGCGCCGCGCATCCACCGTCGCCGATGCGCTGGAGCACCTCGCCGACATGCGTGACCGCTTCGAGCACGCCTATCGCGCCGTGGTCGCGCAGCTGCTCAAGCACGACCTGCCGCTGACCGTTTGCACCATCTACAACGGCAACTTCGGCGACCACGTGATGCAGCGGCTGGCCCCCACGGCGCTCATCATGTTCAACGACGCCATCCTGCGGACGGCCTTCGAGCTGGTGCTGCCCGCCATCGAGCTGCGCATCGTCTGCAGCGAGCCGGAAGACTACGCCAACCCCATCGAGCCGTCGGTGCAGGGCGGGCACAAGATCGCCAAGGCCATCATCCGCGCCATCGAGGGGCAGGCGGGAGCCCGCGGCGCGCCCGTCTTCATCTGACTTCGCGCGGAACGGAAGAGGGGCGGGGCAGCCGATCGGCCGCCCCGCCCCTTTCCGGGTTTACCGGATGCGTTCGATGACGAAGCGCTCCCGGCTGGTGTAGCGGCCCGTCAGGCGCACGCGGTCGCCTTCACGGAGGCGGTTGAACCGGTCGCGGTCGCGCGAGTCGTGGGGGAGCGTCGCCCAGATGCGGCGGCCGTCGCTGGCGCGCAGCTCCATCTGCCGCGTGGTGCGGCTCACCCGGACCACGCGTGCGTCCAGCGAGTAGAGGCGGTCGTCGGACCGGCCACGGTCCTCGTGTCGATCGCGGTCGCGGTCCCGGTCCCGATCCCGCGAGCCGTACCGGTCATCGCCGCGGCTGTTGCGCACGCGCACGTGGTCGGCGTACAGGTAGCCGTCGCGGTCGCGCGACGTGCGGATGCTCACCTCGTCGCCGCGCTCCAGGGCAGACGGGTTGTACTGGCGATCGCGGTACACCACGCGCGTGCGGCCGTCGTAGCGAACGCGTTCGCTGCGCCCGTTGTAGGTGCGCACCTCCAGGTAGCGGGAGCGCGTGTTCACGCCGCGGATCTCGCCCTCCACCTCGTTGCCGTACAGCGTGCCCAGCCCGCCGTTCAGCACCTCTTCCATTCCATAGCCGGCGCACCCGCCGGCGGTGGCGCCCAGCGCCAGCGTCGCCGCCAGTGCCAGGCCGCGTACCATGCGTCTCATTGGATACTGCCTCCTGCTCGGGGTCCTACGGTGTGAAGGGTCCGCGCGGGAATGCGGCGCGGCGCACCAGAGCGGCAGGGC
This sequence comes from Longimicrobium sp., assembly GCF_036554565.1. Classification (NCBI taxonomy): domain Bacteria; kingdom Pseudomonadati; phylum Gemmatimonadota; class Longimicrobiia; order Longimicrobiales; family Longimicrobiaceae; genus Longimicrobium; species Longimicrobium sp. Next base: position 4,659 of record NZ_DATBNB010000628.1, read on the forward strand.
AACCCCGATGCCCATGTGAAACCCGCGCCGTTGCTCAACTTTACCCCATTGGATGCCGTGCGCGTGTCCGCATCCGTGGACGATCCTGTCCCTTGAAAAGCTGTCTCACGCGGAGGCGCGGAGGTCGCGGAGAACTGCAGGAGGACACCCTCCGTTCCCTCCGCGTCCTCCGCGCCTCCGCGTGATCCAAAGCGCAGTCGGGAAATGACAAAGAGCCGCCTCCTGCATGGAAGCGGCTCCTTCGATGTACGGCGGATCGGGGTCAGCGCGCCGGGATAATCAGCACCTGGCCGGCGACGATGCGGTTGGTGCGCATGTCGTTAGCCACGCGCAGCCGATCGACCGTGGTGTTGTGCCGACGGGCGATTTCCCACAGCGAGTCGCCCTGCCGCACCCGGTAGGTGTCCCGCCGCGGGGCCGGCGGGCGCGAGGCCGAACGCTGCCCCGCGGGCGCCTCGTCCCCGCTGCCGATGTGGCGCCGGTACGGGCCGGGGTAGACCGCCACGTGAAAGTGCGGCGGGCGGCGCTCCTCGGTGGCCTCGATTACCCCGGCGCGCTCCAGGCTCAGCAGCGTCTCGCGGAGGAACCGCAGGCAGCGGCTGTTGGTGGGGCGGCGGATGTCGATGGCCATTCCGGTCGGGTGCACCGAGCGGTCGACGGAGTTGGCCAGCCGCAGCGAGGTTGGACGCATGGCGCTGGTGATCACCAGCTGCTCGCGGCAGGTCTGCCGATACTGGCGCGCCAGGCGCTGAACGAACGTGCGGGTGATGGAAAGCGCGTACGGGTGCGACACGCCGGCTAGCCGGTAGTCGGCGTTGCCGCTCATGCGCACCAGGTCGCCATCCCGCGCCGCGCCGCGCACGCCCGTGGCCGTTCGATAGAACGTCAGGTCGTGCGAGCGGGCCTGCTGGTACATGCGGTCGACGCTGGCGGGCGAACCCCGCAGCGTGGTCTGCGCACGCGACGGCACGGCCGCCAGGGCCAGCGCGGCGGGAACGAGCAGGGATGCCGCAAAGCGGAAGACTGGCATCGGCATTCGGCGGATGATCTCGCCCGTGTCGGAAGATGTACGGACGCGCCCGGGAATGACGCGCGGCCATGGCGGCGGGCCTGGATGCACAGTGTAGGTGCGCCCGCGGCAACGGTCAACGGCTACCCCGCCAGTCGCCGCCGGGGTCCACACGGCCGGCGCGGGCGGACTATGATCCGCCCGCCAGCCCCGGCGAGCGCTCGCCGCCGTACAGCCGGCGGTAGATGGCGGCGTTGCGCAGCACCACCTTGACGTACTTGCGCGTTTCGTCGAACGGAATGCGCTCGCGGAACACGTCCGCGTCGCCGCCGTACCCCAGTTCGCGGCGCCACCGGTCTGCCCGGCTGGGGCCCGCGTTGTACGCCGCCAGCGCCAGGTCGCGCTTGCCGTCGTAGCGCCGCAGCTGGTCGCGCAGGTAGCGCGAGCCCATCCGCAGGTTGATCTCGGGAACGGCCAGCAGGCTGGGATCGAAGTTGCTGACCCCCGCGCCCGGCGCAAGCCACGCTCCCGTGGCCGGCATGATCTGGCTGAGCCCCGTGGCGCCCACCCAGGAGCGCGCCTTGGGGTTGAACGACGATTCCTGCCGCACCAGACCCGCCAGCAGGTAGGGATCGACGTTCGCCCGGTCCGCCTCGGCCATCAGGATGTCGCGGTAGGGAAAGGGGAAGACCACCTTCAGCAGCCGCGCATCCCACTCGCCGCCGCGCGCGTCCAGCAGCTCCCGCCCAATACGGATGCCCTCCACCGGGTGATCTTCCGCCAGCCCCTCCGCCAGCACCAGCAGCGCGCCGGGGCGGGTGCGCAGCCGGTACGTTTGCCAGGCCAGCTCTTCCTTGAACTCCGCCGCGAAGCCGGTGAGGTGAAGCGCCTTCAGCCGCCGCAGCCCCTCGTCGGCGTCGGCCTGGTCGCGCGCGGCGATGGGCCAGGCGCGGTCGTTCGCGAGGGCCCCCGCCAGCGGGTTGGAGCCCGCGCGGTCGCCGGCGCGCACGGCGTAGTACGAAACCGGGTCGGCGCGGATGGCCGCGGCGTACATGTTCCGCGCGCGCTCGTCGCGGCCCGCCTTCTCGTGCATCACCCCCGCGCGATAAGCCAGCTCGGCGGTGGTCTCGCCTTGGGGATAGCGCGAC
>NZ_DATBNB010000629.1 GCF_036554565.1 Longimicrobium sp.
ACATTGCAGGAGCAGGAAAATGGGGATGGCTCTCCGGAGCCGTCCAAAACCCTTGGGGACGGCTCCGGAGAGCCATCCCGTTGTCAACTACATCCTTTTGGGCGCCAGAGGCTTGACACCGTGGCTCATAGAAGGATGACACCGCCAGCGCCGGCTCGGACGCGGCTTCGGCTGGGGCCGCGGCGGTGCCGCCCGGGAAGGCGAGCTGCACCACCAGCTCCGTGATGAACCGGTCGTCGCCGTGGCGCGGCAGTCCATCGCGGTTCGGCAGGCGCTCCTCGAACACAGCGTGGAACCGCTTGAGCCCCGCACCGATGCGCCCCAGCATCGCCACCAGCAGCGGGTTGCCGAAATCCATGAACTGCGGCTTGTAGAAGTCGCGTGACGCCTGCGTGGGCTTCGGCCGCTGCGCGGCGGTCCCATCCGCGCCCGCCGCCGCGGGCGCTCCTGCCTCACCCGCGGCGGGCTCGGCGTCGTGCTCGGCCTCTTGGGCGTCGGCTTCGGCCTCGGCGGCGCCTTGGTAGCCCGGGATTTCGTCCACCACTTCGGGCGGCGGCTCGGCCTGCGCGGGCGCGGGCTGGCCCGCGGGCGTCGGGCGCGGCTCCGGCAGGGGGTTGATGCGGAAGTATCCCGTCTCCGGAATCCCGCTCTCCCGCCGCCACCGGTTGATCCGCACGAAGAACTCGGCCGCGGTCTCGTCGCTGCGCCGCTGGGGAAGCAGCGTCCCCGGCACCGACCACCGGCGCCGCGTCAGCACCAGGCTGCCGCCGAACGTCAGCCGCGGGCGGTAGCTGATCGTCGGCTGCGGCTGCGCGTTTCCGCGGGCAGCATCGGTCGGGGCGGCTACGGCGGCTACCGTATCTGCGCCTGCATCGACCGTGTCCGCTCCTCCATCGACGGTGTCCGCCCCGCCATCCACCGTATCCGCGCCTGCGGCCACCGTATCCGCTCCTCCATCGACCGTGTCCGCGGCGACTGTATCCGCAGCGACCGTATCCGCGCCTCCGTCGACGGTATCAGCTCCCCCATCGACCGTGTCGGCGCCAAACGGATCCGCGGCTACCGTGTCCGCGCCCTGGTCTACCGTGTCGGCGCCCTGATCGACGGTATCCGCGTCCTGGTCCACTGTGTCCGCGCCACCTCCGTCCTGCGCGAACGCGGCGGGGGCCACCTGCAGGCCTTCCACGGTGGCGGGTCGGGCCTTGGCGGCGGGTGCCGGCTGCGCGTGCGACTCGGGTACCGTCGGGGCGAACATCACCGGCGGGGTGAAGCGCGACAGCAACTGGTACAGCGGCGGGCGCATCCGCGGGTTCAGGAAGCCCAGGTCCACCGGGATCACCCGGCGCCCCGTGGGCCCGTGCGCCAGCCGCAGCGCGTACGGGTCGTCAGGGTCGGGCTGCACCACGATCTCGCTGCTGGGGAGCTGTGCCTCGGTCGCGCCGCTCTCGCCGGTGGGATAGCTGATTTCCCAGCGCATCAGCGGCGGGTGCAGGTTGGCGTTGAACTGCGCGTCGCCGCAGATCTCGGCGAGCATGTCGTCCGTCAGCGCCGCGTTCCACGTCCGCACGTCTTCCTGCACGTCGTCGGGGAGCATGTACAGGAAGCGCGAGAAATACTTGCCGTACCCCGCCGTGTAGCTGGCGCCGTGCAGCACGAACTGCGGCGCGCCGCCCTCCTCTTCCGCGGGCACCAGCAGGCCGAACGCGCCCATGGAACGCGGCACGTCGCTGACCGTTTCCACTCCCGCCAGCGCCTGCCGGACCTCGTCGGCGGTCAGGTCGATGACATCGGCGTTTGGATCGGCCGCCCAGCGCTCGCGGATGGCCTCGCCCAGTTGCGTACGCGCGGCCGAGAGGCTGCGGACGACGTCCAGCCCGAACGGGTTGCCCACGTCGTATCTGCCCAGCGCCTCTCTGGGCGCGCCACCGCGCTGCTTCGCTTCCTTCTCGACGTGTGCCTTGAAGTGCTCGCGGTAGAACTCCTCGTAGAACCGCAGCAGGGGCACGCCCGGCGAGTCGCCGTAGTAGGTCTGGTAGAAGTGCCGCATGGTGGCCTGCTCGGAGCGGGGCCACCCCAGGCTGGACGTCAGCCGCGCCCACTCTTCCCAGGCGCCGAACGCGCGTCGTACGCCGGGCGTCAGGGCGATCTCGGCGCCCGCGGCGGCGGTGGCGTCCTCGTAGAACGGCATGTCGCGGCGCAGCCGGCCGCTGATCTCCATCTCCACCAGCGCGGTTTCGATCAGCGCGTGGATCTCGTCGATCAGCGCGCCGCGCCCGTCCACCGGCGCGTTGCCGTACGCTTCCACCTGCTCGCGCAGCACGCCCAGCAGCTGCGACGTGCGGCGGGCGTGCTCGTCGTCGATGCGGTCCAGCAGCTCGCGGAAGGGCAGGTCCCAGTCGGCGTCCTGCTCGCGGATGCCCGTGTGGAAGCGCAGGAACCCGATCTCGATCAGCTTGTCCAGGTACGCCTCGGCCTCTTCCGGCGTAGCGTCGATCTCCGGATCCGCCGATAGCGCACCGATCAGGTCGCCCAGCGTGGGGCGCCCGGCCTGGGCGCAGCGCTCGGCGATCAGGTCCAGCACCTCGTTCTCCGCCATCCGCTGGAAGACCTCGCGGCCGTCGATGGCCGTCAGGAACACCAGCCGGCCATCCTCCTTGCGAAGGGTGGGATTGGGCTCGATCGCCAGCCGGTGCCGCACGGTGGGGCGGGTCTTCAGGTGATCGAAGAGCAGGCCGTACAGGAACTTGTTGATGCGGACGAAGCTGCGCTTGACGCGCGGGTCGCCGGTGAAGCGCATCCGCCCCTCGTCCTGGTCCGCGCCGGCCTCGACGAAGGTGCCCGGGATCACGGCGCAGAAGGTGGCGAAGGGCGTGGCCTTGGCGGCCATCCGCGTGTAGTAGCGCAGCAGCCCGCGCTCCGTCTTCTCGTCGCGCCCGCTGAGCGTGCCGCGCTCGGCCGCCGCGTCGTAGCGCCCCAGGTTGCCGTAGAGGGCGCGGCTGGAGACCATCAGCCCCTTCCGGAAGTCGCCGTCGCGCACCAGCTCGCGGAAGCGCCGGCGCAGGGCCGTGACTTCTTCGTCGTGCGCGGCGCCGATGGTGGCGTTCAGCTCGCGGGCACGCTCCAGGTCGGCGACGAAGGCGCGCACCTGCTCGCCCGTCGCCTCGTCCAGCGCGGCCAGCGTGTCGTTCACCTTCTGAGCGGCGGGGGCGCGGCCGTTGTACAGCTCGCGCTTGAGGGCCACCAGGCGGTTGCGCACCGGCTTTTCCGTGGTGGCGCCGATGGCCTCGAACAGCATCTGCGACACTTCCTCGCGCCGCTCGCTGATGCGCGCCTCCACCTCGGCCAGCTCGTCCAGCAGCGACAGGGTGCGCTCGGCGCGCAGCGTGTCGACCGTGTCGACGGGTGCGCCCGACACGCGGCACACGAAGCGCGGGAACAGGGCCTCGGCGGTGGCGGCGGGCTCGTCCATCCAGGGTTCCATCATCCCGCGGACCGGTTTGCCGGGAGTGCCGGCGTGGAAAGAGGCGTGAATCGGCAGGCCATACCGGCGTGAGCGCCCGCCGCGGAAGCCGGGGTTGCACAGCGAACCTAATTACGCCTGTCGGAGCCCCGCAAGTACGCGAGCCGCCAACTTTACGACAGGTGTTTCGGACTCCGCTGGGCGCCGCGTTAGACTGCCCTCTCGCCATACTCTGTCATCCTGAGCCCCATGCGCACCGGACCGGCCCGGACACCGCGCCACGCGGGGCGAAGGATCCAGCCGCGGACACCTACAAGCCCGGGCGCGGCAGCGGTCACCAGGAACGTGGCCGCGAGGTCGACGCGTCTCGACTGGGGGCGGCGCACGCTTGGCTGCCCGTTGAACTGCGGCCATCACGGAACGATTGGCACAGACCACTCCAGGTGCGCGTCGGCGCGTATCCACGTGGTCAGACGCGGTTGGGAGCCGGTCGCGGGCGGCGCGTCGACGCGGAAGGAACGATTGGAGTAGAGCCTTACCTGCAGTGTGTCCGATCCCACCTTGGGGATCAGGGCCCACGGAACCACGATGGTCGACGAGAGAGGCCCCGGGCTGGAGATGGTGAGGCCAGATCCTCCGCGCGTGAACGACACCTCCCACCGCTCGTACTCCGGAACCCCGAGCGTTCCCGACGAGCCGGGGAAGATAGGAATCACAAGGTCCTGCCCGCCGCGGAGCGTCACCGAGGGGCTGCCCCGCCGCGCCACGCTGTACAGGGTGAACTCCGAATGCGGCACGGCGCCAATCGCCGGCACGGGAAGGCGCACCCGGAGCCCGCCCGCGACGGCGGCGCTGTCGAGCGGCACCGTGGCCGAGAATGCGAATTGCCGCTGGCCCCCTGCCTGCGTACCGGTCACGTTCTGCACGCGGAGCGTGTCGCTGCGGAATGCGATGCGGTCGCCGTCGATCGGGATGTACAACGCATGAACGTGAGTCGAGTCGGCGCCGCGTCCGCGGGTACTCACCTGTACCTCGGTTGCGATGGACTTGGCCGGTCCGGTAGGGACGATGCATCCCGCCGCGAGGGCGAGCAGGGCGAGGGCGGCGTAACGGCGAGTGCGAGACATGCGATGGATTGGATTCGTAGAGAGGCGGGGGCGAGTTCGCGAGAGAACGCCTGACGGGGCGAATCGGGACAGGTTCCGGGAGCCGGCTTGACCTGCGCCCGTTCATGCAACATATTCAGTTACATGAGACGCGACAGCCGATTGTCCGGAGTGCTCCACGTGCTGCTCCACATGGCCGAGCAGGGTGGCCCCGTTACCTCCGAGGTCCTGGCGACGGCCATGGACACCAATCCCGTAGTCATCCGCCGGATCATGGCGGGCCTGCGGGAGCAGGGATACGTGAGGTCGGAAAAGGGCCACGGCGGTGGATGGACACTCGCCTGCGACCTGTCTGAGGTCACGCTGCGCGACGTCTATACCGCGCTCGGTTGCCCCTCGCTGCTCGCCATCGGCAATCGGACGGAAGCGCCCGGCTGTCTTGTTGAGCAGGCGGTGAATGCCACACTGAGCCAGGCGTTCCACGATGCGGAGGCGCTGCTGCTTTCGCGCCTGGGCGAGGTCACGCTGGCCATGCTGAGCGCCGACTTCCACGACCGCCTCGCCGCGCGTGGCGGTTCTCACGACCTGGAGGATGCACATGCCTCATGACGCCATCATCATCGGCGGCAGCTTCGCCGGGCTCTCCGCGGCCATGTACCTGGCGCGGGGGCGGCGATCGGTCTGCATCATCGATACGGGATTGCCCCGCAACCGCTTCGCTGCGCATTCCCACGGGTTCTTCGGCCAGGACGGCGCCGCGCCGGGCGCGATGCTCGCCACCGCGCGATCGCAGGTCGCGGCCTATCCCACCGTCACGTTCATCGGCGGGGCGGCGGTCAGCGCGGCGGGGGAGTCGGATGGATTCGCCGTCACGCTGGAGACGGGAAACGTGCTCGAAAGCCGGCGGCTGGTGCTGGCATTCGGCATCTCGGACGAGCTGCCTGCCATCCCGGGGCTTGCTGAGCGCTGGGGCAATTCCGTGATCCACTGCCCGTACTGCCATGGCTACGAGTTCAGCGGCCAGCAGTTGGGCGTGCTGAACGTCTCGCCGATGTCCATCCAGCAGGCGCAGCTGATCTCGGAGTGGGGCCCGACGACGTTCTACCTGAACGGCGGTCCGGAGCCGGATGCCGAAGCCCTCTCGAAGCTGCGGGAGCGGGGGATTTCCATCGAACCAGCCGCGGTGACGGCGCTGCATGGCGACGGCACGCAGCTGTCTTCCATTGAACTGGCGGATGGACGCACGGCGGTGATCGCTGCTCTCTACATCGGTCCGCGCACCCGGCTGAACAGCGAAATCGCGCAGCAACTGGGGTGCGAACTGCACGACGGGCCGTTCGGCGCCATCGTCCGGACGGATGACATGAAGATGACCACCGTACCGGGTGTCTACGCCGCGGGTGACATCACGCGCGCCGCCCACAACGTGACATGGGCGACCTCCGATGGTGTCACGGCCGGCGTGGCGGTGCACAAATCGCTGGTTTTCTGAGCAGGCGTGAGCGACGTGCCACGCATCTGCCCGCTGCCCGGTCGACGGTCATGGCACCGGCGCTCTGTGCGTCTCCTACTCCGCGCAGGCGATGTCCGCGACCGGCTGCATGTGTGGCTCGGTGAGGAACGGTCTCCATCGGAAGGTTTGAGCTTCCGGATGATCCGGCCCCACCTCCCTGACGCGCTTGCGATCGTTGATGTACACAAGCGAATGTGGGCGTGATTCGCCGCCCCTGCAGTTGAGGAGCATGTCGAGGATGATTTCATCGTAGACACCCTCGCCATCCGACTGGGGAGGGTCGAAGATCATCTTCACGCGCACCCGGGTGTATGGCTCGGAGCCGTCTGCCGGGGGCCTGATGGAGCTCGTGTCCACCGCGAACTCCGATACCTCCATGATATTCGCGTGGATTGGGTACCACTGGGGGCCATAGTCTGCGTCGCGGGATCCGCAGGCGGCAACCAGGGCAACGGCGATCGTGGAAAGGGCAAAACGCATCGTGGTCAGCACCTGAACTGGAGGCGGGGCGTTGGACGGGGCGGCGGGGGCGGTCGCCGCCCCTAGACTAGCCCGAGCGTCGTTCGTAAGGGAAGCGGCCGAGGACGTAACGGCTACTCCCAATTCTACCCCGCCCCCCGTGATCAAGGGCGACGGCGTTCGGCAGATCGGCGGGTGCCCACTACGAGAACGCGTTGTGGGGCCGCACCCACGCGGTCGCGGCCTCGGCAGCGTCGCGCAGGTCGTCGGCGAACTCCAGGACGGCCTCGGCCACGAGCGGGTCCATCGGCGGCGCCTCGTCCGGCACCGCGCGGGCGAGCTTGAGGCTGGAGTACGCGATGGACTCGAATGCCCCGAACTTGTCCATCAGCATCTCCAGCGAGCGGGCGGGCGAGGTCTGCTCCCCGTTGGCAATCTTGGCGCGCATCCAATCCTCCCCTCTTCCGTTTGCGCCCTGTACGTGGGGCGCCTACAATCCACGAGCGGCGCTGCGGTCGAGCGCCACTTTCCTGAGGAGTATTCTACTGTGAATACTACCTACTGTCAACAGATCTGATTATTTTCAAGGTGCCACTTGGCCGAGCCGGAGAAGATCGCGACCGTAGTGCGTGAGGTGATTGAGGAAAGTGGGCTACCGCGTACCCTCGTCGCCCAAGATGCTCACCTGAGCCGTGCGACGTTGATCACGTGGCTGGCCGGTACGCGCACGCCGCAGCCAGAAAGCGTCGCGCAACTCGCTGATGGGTTGGAGCGACGTGCGAATCAATTACTGAAACAGGTAGCTCGGCTCCGCGAAGTCAATCGAGCGTCGTAGCGGGCACGCCAATGTCCATTCCTCACTCTTTCAAATCCGAGTTGCCATGACTTCGATACCATTGGATCAGTTTGTGGCCTTCGTGCGTACACTCGAAGGTGAGGTAATCAAAACGCGGGCAGGACGAGGCGGTTTAGTGTCCGCGTGCTCGACCACGGCCTTGAATTCACGCCCGAGTCAAGTCGCACGCCGAGGGGTCACACGTTCACGTACACTCAACGTGTTCTTGATCAATTCGCTGAGACACATTCGTGGAGCACGGCTGATTATCAGTTCACGGTGAACGCGTCCTACTAACTGACATTGATCGACCTGTTTCTTCGCACGCAAAGAGGACCTGAGGCGACATACTGGCGAATGCAGCTTCACCCGGAAGATTCGAGTGGTGCAATCCGACGTACGGTCGAGAGCTTATCAGCAGGCTACATTGGTTTGGATTTCGCTGGAGCTGTCGGCGATCTACTCACCACGCCGCAAGACGCTATTCCTCCCCATCAGCGACATTACCGGGCGTTTGCGCACGAAATGAAGATCAACGATCGAGTGTTGCTCTTCGCCCATCACTTTCCATTTGCTTTGGTGCGGGTTTGTGGGGAGTACAATTACATCCGGTCTGCAGTCCCCGAGCTTGGGGTCTGGTTCCGGCACTTCAGATCGGTTGATGATGTACGCTACTACGGCGATTTTGTGACGAACGCCAAGGCGTGGGAGCCAATCACCATGACAGCGACGATCACCCCGCTCCGAAGCTCGAGCGCAGAGTCTTCTGAACTGATAGAGCGCTGGTTGCGTGCCTGACTAGGGATACCGCCCCGACGGAGTTTACCGGCGCGATCTCGGATCGTCGTGGATTCCGGGCGACTTACAGAAACTTTGGATCAGGTCCACCGGAGTTCGCCACACCGTGGCACCACTCAGCCGAACGTGTATTCTATGCAGCACTTTGTCGCGATCCCGCAGCCGAACGGTGAGTATGAACTTCACCCGATGAAGAGGTGGCTTCGGCAGAACCCGGAGGAACTTCCCAGGTCCGTCGATCCAACTGGTAACACGCGTCAACTGCGGAATGCACTTCGCAAAGATGGTTGGACGATGCGCGAGACCGAGCACGATGTGCGTCTATTCAGGCCGGCTGACCGCAACTTGGCCATGACAGATCAAAGACATCTTGAAGCCGAAACTCCGCACTCTGCCAAAGGATCTGTTCGGGAACGAGAGTGGGTCGGCAAGCTGGTTCCGGGGCTGCAAAGGAGTCTTCAAGCGGCTGATCCAACGCTTGAGCTACGGGATGGCTATCGGTTGGCGTACAGTCGCGAAGTTTTACGATATCGTGAGGCAGAGCCGCTAGAACAATTCGGCATGCTGTATGAAACTGATCTCTTAATTGTAGAGCGCGCTGGCAATGACTGGACGCCCAGAGTGGTGATTGAAGCAAAAATGCGCAGCGTTACAACTCACGATGCAATCACGTACAGCCAAAAGGCAGCAACCCACAAGCACGTCCACCCATACCTTCGGTACGGGATTTTCCTTGGCTACCGGGGCAAACAGCCGTTGCCTGGACGACTCTTCCGCCACGGGGCTCACTTCGACTTCATGATCTCGTGGCAGGGGCTCGAGCCGACCATGGAGGAATTCGAACAGTTCACTGCGTTGCTCATCGACGAAGTGAGGGCGTCCCGTCTTCTGCAAGAGATCATGTTTGGCACGCGCCGCCGCGAGCGGGCACGCTATTCGGTGCTGCACAAGCCTGTTATCGCCAAGTAGCGACAGCGTCAGACAACGAGCGCGTGCCGCCGACAACCAAGACCGTGGTGCTCACGCCCCAGCCTCCTCCAGCTCTGACCAGCGCGCGTACAACGCATCCACCGCCTCACCCGCCTCTTTGAATGCCGCCGTCACCCGCGCCACCTCGTCGGCGGGGCCAGCGTAGAGCGCGGGATCGGCCAGGCGCGCGGCGAGCTCTTCCTTGCGCGCCTCAGCCGCGGTGATGGCGGCCTCCATTCCATCCAGCTCCTTCTTTTCCTTGTAGCTCAGCCTGCGCCCGCCCCCGTCTTTCTTGGCAGGCGCGGAGGCCGTCGCGGCCTTGCGCGCGGTCGTCTGGGCAGTGGCGGCTTCGGCTTCCTTCTGCTCCTTCAGGCGGCGATAGAGGTCGTAGTTGCCCTCGTGCCGGTGAAGCACGCCGTTGCCCTCGAAGACGATCAGCCCCGTCGCGACCTTGTCCAGAAAGAAGCGGTCGTGCGTCACCATCAGCACGCACCCGCCGTAATCAGCCAGAACGGACTCCAGAACCTGCAGCGTCACCAGGTCCAGATCGTTCGTGGGCTCGTCCAGGATGAGCAGGTTGGCATCCAGCAGGAACAGGCGGGCCAGCAGCAGCCGGTTGCGCTCCCCGCCGGAGAGTGAGCGCACCACCTGGCGCTGCTTCTCGGGCGGAAACAGGAACGTTTCCAGGTAGCTGCGCAGGTGCGTGCGCTGGCCGCCCACCATCACCCAGTCGCTGTCGGCGGCGGCCTCGTAGATCGTGTGCTCTGGATTGAGTTCTTCGCGGCGCTGGTCGAAGTAGGCGAAACGCGTGTTCTTGCCCACCTCCACCTCGCCGGCATCGGGCGGCTCCTGCCCCAGGATGATGCGAAGCAGCGTGGTCTTCCCCGCCCCGTTCGGCCCGATGATGCCGATGCGCTCGCCCGCCTGCAGCATGCCGCTGAAGCCGCGGATCAGCGTCCGCTCGCCGAACGACTTGGCGATCCCGTGCAGGTTCAGCACGGTGCGCCCCAGGCGCGGCGCCTCGTTCAGGTTGATCTCCACGGCGTCGCGGTTGGGCACCCGCTTTTCCTTCTGCTCCTTCTCCAGCCCGCCCAACCGACCGATGCGCGCCTTCTGCTTTCCCGTGCGCGCCGACGGCGAGCGGCGCACCCACGCCAGCTCCTGCGCGATCAGCTTCTTGCGCTTTTCCTCCTCCACCGAGGCGCGCTCCATCCGCTCGGCCTTTGCCTCCAGGTACTCCGTGTAGCCGCCGGGATAGCCCGTAAGCTCGCCGGTGGACACCTCCAGCATCCGCGTGACCACGCGATCGAGGAAGTAGCGATCGTGGGTGATCAGCAGCACCGCGCCGGGATACTCCTGCAGGTGCTCCTCCAGCCAGGCCGTGGTGTCGGCATCCAGGTGGTTGGTGGGCTCGTCCAGCAGCAGCAGTTCCGGCTGCTGAAGAAGCACACGGGCCAGGGCCACCCGCTTCCGCTCGCCGCCGGACAGCCCCTCCACCGGCCGCTCCCAGTGCGCCACGTCGAGCTTGGTGAGGATGGCCTCCATCCGGTGCTCGTAATCCCACCCGCCGAGCGCGTCGATGCGCCCCGCCGCGCGCTCCTGCAGCGCCAGCAGCCGGTCGACATCGCCCTCCCCCGCCGTGAGCGCCTGCGCCACCGCGTGGTACTCGCCAATGGCGTCCAGCAGTTCCGGCTTGCCGCCCGCGACCGCGGAGAGGATGGTGGCGCCCTCGTCGAACTCCGGCTCCTGCGAGAGGTAGCCGGCGCGAATCCCCCGCTGGAAGGCGAGCGTGCCGCCCTCGTGGCCCTCGAGCCCGGCGACGATGCGGAACAGGGTGCTCTTCCCCGACCCGTTGACGCCGATGAAGCCCACCTTTTCGCCCTCGTCCACCGCGAACGAAACGCCGTCGAAAACGACGCGGGTGCCGTAGCTCTTCTTGAGACTCTGGACGTTGAGGACGTTCATTTCCGATTTACGTGCGTTGACTGAAAGATGCGCGCGGCAACCTACGAGTACACCGCGGAAAACAGAAGGCCTCACGCGGAGGCGCGGAGAACGCGGAGGAAACGGAGAAAACCTCCGCAGTTCTCCGCGACCTCCGCGCCTCCGCGTGATTCCCGTTGTTCAACGGAACTGCGGGTGAGCACGGGCGTACGGGAACATCCGACGGGCACGAGGGATGCGCATCCCGGTGCCAACCCGTCCCCCGACACGCGTGGTCCCGATGCTTCTGTGGATGTTCTTCATCTTCGTCGCGTTCATCTCCAAGCTGCTGCTTGCGATCACGATGTGCTACCTGATCTTTCCCTCGGAGCGCACCTGCGACGAATGCGACGCGGAGACGCTTTCCGTGCGGATGGGGATGGGTGGCCGCATGCTGCAGAAGCTGCTGATGGGCAAGCTTCAGCGCCGCTGGTGCCCGCGCTGCGGATGGGAAGGCCTGACGCGCACCTCCGACGCCGACGTGGTACCGTCCAACTCTGTGATAGCACACCACCTGTCATCCTGAAGCGCCTCGCGTGAGCGGGTGGGCCGGCCGCTGCGAACACGAAAAGCCCCGACGCGGGCCGCTTTCGCGTCCCGCCTGGGACTTCATCAGCACGCACTCCACACCTGCCGAAGTGCACCTGTCATCCCGAGGAAGCGGCCCCACCGAACCTGCCCGTACGCCGAAGATGGCAGCGACGAGGGATCCGCCACACAGCCACGGTGGCGCGTCGAACCGCGGGCAGCACCGAGGCCACTTCCCTGTTGGGCGTGTCGCGCCGGAAGGGACCATGGCGTCGGCGCAGGGCGAGGGTCGGTGCACCTCGCATCGTGTGTGGCGGATCCCTCGGTCGCTGCGGTCGCTGGAGCAGAGGCAAGTGTGGCTTGGCCGCTCCGTCGGGATGACATCAGGCGTGCGACGCGCACCACACTGGCTCCCTTCCCCCGCGCAGTTTGCGGGGGAGGGCTGGGGATGGGGGGTGCCCGCGGGCGTCCCGGAACCCAGCCGAAGCCACGATCGAAGTTCCCCCCTCTCCGCACGCAGTTTGTGCGGGGAGGGGCCGGGGGAGGGGCCTCAGCGCCAGCCGCTCTGCCGCTGGAAGTCGTCGCTCACCTGGCGCAGCAGCCTCTCGATGGCGTCCTGCGACTGCGGAAAGAACAGCGTGTCCGACAGCGAGTTGAGCGCCGAGCGCACGTCGCGGAAGCGGTCGGCCGCGCGCAGGAACAGGTCGCCCACGCCGTGGCGCAGGGCCAGGTCGCTCCCCGCCGCCATCCGGAACCCGGCCGCGCCCATCTCGTCGTAGTACGACATGGGCGGCGCGCCGCGGCGCTGCACCCGGTGCGCGATGTAGTCGGGAAACACGCCCCCCAGCCACAGGGCGAAATTGCCCAGGTGCACCCGCAGCAAAAACTCGCGCTCGCCCCGCGCCCGCTCCAGCGCGCCCAGGATGTCGGTCAGGTAGAAGAAGGGCTCGCCCTCACCCCCATCCACGCGGTGCGCCTTGCCTGCCATGGCGAACTCCAGCAGCACCGCGGCGGTGTAGTCCGCCAGCTGCCGGTCCTGGATTTCGCGCTGCATGAGCGCGTGGCGCACCATCACGTAGAACAGCAGCGGAGCCGGGACCGCGCTCACGCCCTCGCTGCGCACCAGCGCGCGCAGCACACCCGCGTCGTCCAGCAGCGCATCCAGCCCCTGCTCGCGCAGCCGTTCCTCCCCACCCGGACCGACCAGCGAGGTGAGCAATTCCGCCTCGCGCCTGCCGAACGATGCTCGTACGTTGGGCCTGATCATCCATGCCTCCAGCGAAACGTGTTGTCTTCGCCGTACTGCCCGGCGGCCCCACAAGTTCCACGCGGGCCGCCCCGGCGCCGGGGATATCTCCCAAATTGCATGCGGAGTGCCTGAACGTCCAGAATCGCGATGAACCCAGCTCCGGCCTCACGATTGCATCCTGCCGACGGAGTGCACGCCGTTCACTTCCGCGCCTCAATCCCGAGATCCGGCCGATGAATCCGACGCTTCCGCCGTCGTGGCAGTCCCCCTTGGCAGCCGAGCTGGAAAAGCCCTACTTCCAGAAGCTGCGCGCGTTCGTGGATGAGGAGCGAAGCCGCGCGACCGTCTTCCCGCCGGAAGGCAAGGAGTTCACCGCGCTGGAGCTGACGCCGTACGACGCGGTGAAGGTGCTGATCCTGGGACAGGACCCGTACCACGGAGCCGGCCAGGCGCACGGGCTGGCGTTCTCGGTCCTTCCCGGTGTGCGCCCTCCCCCGTCGCTGGCCAACATCTTCAAGGAACTGAAGGCCGAGATGGGGTGCCCCGCGCCCCGCAACGGCTATCTGGTACCCTGGGCCGAGCAGGGCGTGCTCCTGCTGAACGCCGTGCTGACGGTGCGCGAGGGCGAGCCCAACTCGCACAAGGGCAAGGGCTGGGAAACGTTCACGGATGCGGTCATCCGCGCGGTGGCGGCTCGTGAAGATCCCGTCGTGTTCGTGCTGTGGGGCGGGTACGCAGCCAAGAAGGAGTCGCTGATCGGCGCGCCGCACTACGTCCACAAGTCCGCGCACCCATCGCCGCTTTCCGCCAAGCGGGGCTTTTTCGGAAGCACGCCGTTCACCATCATCAACCGCGAGCTGCAGCGCGCCGGAAAGACGCCGGTGGACTGGTGCATCTCCGACAGCTGATCATCGTCCCGAATCACACCCGATCGACGAAATGCCGGCACGACGCGCGATGTCGGAAGTTGGGCGCATGCGCAATCTGGGACCCTACTGCGAGCGGGTGCTGAACGCCATCGGCGTGCACACCGCGGCCGAGTTGCGCGAGTTGGGAGCGGTGAACGCGTACCGCCTGCTGGCGCTACGCGGCCACCGGCCCAGCCTGAACCTGGTGTGGGCCATCGAAGCCGCACTGACGGACGTGCACTGGATGGATCTTCCGCCGGAGACGAAGGCGCGGCTGAAGGCGGAACTCGAGGCGCCGTGGGATGCGTGGGCGCTGCTCGCGGGCGATCAGGAGGAGGGGGAAGAGGACGGCGGGAGCGGGTGAGGCCAGGCCTTGGCGCATACCGCGGCGCCCCCCATCCCCAGCCCTTCCCCCGCAAACTGCGCGGGGGAAGGGAGCCAGCCCGGTGCGCGTCCCCAGCGGCCGCGGCGTGGGCTGGCACCCCGGCGGGCTGAGTGTGGGTCGATGGCTCCGGCGCACTCCCCGGCTGCCCTCACCCCCGGCCCCTCTCCCGCAAGCGGGAGAGGGGAGAATTCGATTGCGCTTCGGCAGGTGCACGGCGTTCTGTCATCCCGACGGAGCGGCCACGCCCCACCCGCCCATGCACCATCGATCGCAGCGACTGAGGGATCCGCCATCCAGTCCGCGAGCCGCCTCATCCCCGCGGGAATCACCGCGGCTGGGCTGTGTTCTTCGGGGCTGGCGAAGGAACGCCGAAGGCTTGGTCGCGAGCAGTCGTGGAGGCAATCGGAGCACTGTGTGGCGGATCCCTCAGTCGCTGCGGTCTGCGGTGTAGGGGCAGGTTCGCCGGGGCCGCTCCATCGGGATGACAGATGCGCTTCGGCAGGTGTGGAGTGCGAGCCTCGCGTGCGTACGTTGGTCAGAATGGCGAACGATCGTTCGTTGCGTATGTGGAAGGGCACGGAGCGGGGATGGAACTCCCGCCCGGCGGCGACGTACGACGGCATAGGCGCCGACACATCGCCCCGCCCCCCGCAACCATCGGCCGAGAGGCCCACCGCTCCACGCGCAGGAGGTGCCGCATGTTCCAGATCCTGGTTCGGGAAAAGAAGCGCCGGGCGATCAGCCCCCTGTTCCTGGCCGTCTCGGCCGCCGCCCACGTCGCCATCTTCGGCGGGGTGATGTACGCAGCCTCGGGCGAGCCGGAGCGGACCAAGGTCGTGCTCGACGGCATCATCGACATTCCGGACGTTCCGGAGAAGGCGATCGAAAAGCCCACCGTAGATCCGCCCCCGCCCGCCCCGGACACGCCGGATGAGCCCGCGGCCGATGCGCCGGTGGTGGGCGAGACGGTGGTGCTGCAGCCGCCCACGGACGTTCCGACGGTCATCAGCCCTCCGCGAGCGGACGAAACGCCGATCACGCCCCATATGGTGACGGGCATCGGCAAACCCGGCGACGTGATCGGCACGCCGGATCCGGGAGACGTCCGCCCACCCACGGGCAACACCGACCCGGGCACGCCGGTAAAGCCGGCGGACTGGGTTCCGGGTGAGGGCGACGTGGACGAGCTGCCCTCGCTGGAACGCAACGGGCTGGCCCGCCTGATGGAACGCCACTATCCGCCGCAGCTGCGGGATGCGCGGGTCAGCGGCCGCGCGCTGGTCGAGGTCATCGTGGACGAGGACGGGCGTGTGCGGCCGGGGTCGGCCAAGGTGATCGAGACGTCGCACCCGGGCTTCGAGACCGCTACGCTGCGTGCCGCCGAGCGGTTCCGCTTCCGCCCCGCCAAAATCGCCGGAATGGTGGTGCCGGTGAAGGTGGCCATCCCCGTCGTCTGGACCACCAGCGACTGAGCAGCCGCCGCACCGGAAACACGAGGGGCCCCGGAACTCATCCGGGGCCCCTCACTGCGTTTCGCACTTTCGCACTTTCGCACTTTCGCACTTTCGCACTTTCGCACTTTCGCACTTTCGCACTCACGCTCTTCAACACTCCCCCACTCACACCGCCGGCGGCTGATCCCGTCGCTCCGCCCGCGCATCCACCAGCGTCCTCAGCAGCGTGGCCCCCAGGATCAGCACGCCACCCATGATGGGCCACGCGCCCGGCCGCTCGCCGTGCGACAGCCAGGCCCAGATGGGGTTGAGGGCCGGCTCCAGCAGCAGCAGCACCGACGCTTCCAGCGCCGGGACGTGGCGGATTCCAGCAGTCAGCAGCAGGTACGCCGCGCCGATCTGGAACACACCCAGGTATCCCACCGCCAGCCAGTCGCCCGTTCCCGCGCCGGTCACCGGCAGCGCCGCCGGCAGGCACGCGGCGAAGGCGATGAAGTTTCCCGCCACGACGGTGGGCAGTGCCGAGCCCTCGCCGCCCGCGCGGTTCCCCATCCACCGCAGCCCGATCAGCGTCAGCGCCCACGTCAGTCCGCTCAGCAGGGCCAGCACGTTGCCGCGGGCGGGGTCCGGCGCCGTGTGGGCGGGCGTGTCGGTGCCCACGAAGAACAGCAGCATCCCAAGCGCCACGGGGGCCATGAACGCCAGGTCGCGCCGGCGCACGTGCTCCTTCAAGAGCAGCGGCCCAAAGAGCAGCATGTACAGCGGTGCGGTGGACTGCAGGAAGATGGCGTTCGCCGACGTGGTCAGCTTGTTGGCCGTCACGAACAGCACCAGCGTCGACGCGTACAGGATGCCCACCGGCAGCACGTGCCACGTCCACCCGCGCCGGGCGGCGGGCACCAGCAGGGCGATGGCGATGCCCGCGATCAGCGAGCGAAAGCCCGCCACCTGCCACGAAGTGAGGGTGGTGGCCTTGATCGCGGCCCCGCCCGTCGAGAACAGGAGGGCGGCACCCAGCAGCTGCAGGCGGTGCGAGGTTGCGGGAGCCAAGAGCAAGTCGTCGGTGTCGGGAACGGGGCGAATTCGCGGGAAGGATGCCCCTGCGCCCCCCGGGCCGGCAAGGTGCCGGATGCCCGGCACGCGGCCTGCGCAGGCGGCGTTCCACCCAAACCTTCACCAAACCTGCTACAGGGATCGTTGACGATGGCGGAATACAGCAGCGGGCCGCACGATGCCACGCCCGCGCCGACGGAAAAGAAGCTCGACCAGCTGTTCGGACTGATCGACGGGATCTCGGTCGCCATGTTCACCACGCGCCGCCCGGATGGAAATCTCGTGTCCCGCCCCATGCAGGTGCAGGGTCGGCAGGAGGGCGCGGACCTGTGGTTCGTGACCGACGGCGAGACGCACAAGATGGACGAGCTGGAAGCCGACCCGCACGTGAACCTGTCGTTCTACCGCGACCGCACGCGCGAGTGGGTGTCGGTGAGCGGGCGCGCGCGGGTGGTGACGGACCGGGCCAAGATCCACGACCTGTACAAGCCCGACTGGAAGGCGTGGTTCCCGGACGATGGCCCGGGCCGCGACGGCGGGCCCGACGACCCGCGCCTGGCGCTGATCGCCGTGGACGCCGACACCGTGGTCTACATGGTGAGCAACACGCCGCGCCCGGTGGTGCTGTTCGAGGTGGTAAAGGGCATCCTCACCGGCCAGCAGCCGAACGTCGGCGAAACACACGTCGTCAGCGGGCACGAGATGCACGGCGGCTCCGGCAGCTGATTCCCTCGCCCGAAGAAAGCGGCGCTCGGCGGCACCGGCAGCTGATTCCCTCGCCGGAAGAAAGCGGCCCCGGCGCATGTGCGCCGGGGCCGCTTCTGCTGTCCGCACTGATGATCAGGCGCGCCGCTGCAGGCTTTCGTGGGTGAGGATCACCGGGTCGGCGGGCGTGCTTTCCAGCAGGTCCAGCAGCGACGTCTGGTAGCGCTGGGCGCTGGGCACCTCGTGGCAGCCCCGGCAGCGCGCCTCGTACGCCTCGTGGCCGCCCACCTGGATGGTGGGCCCCTCGTACGGCGCGGGCTCGCCATCCACCAGGCGCTGGTTGCGGGTGGCCGCGTTGCCGCACAGCACGCAGATGGCGTGAAGCTTGTCCACAGTTTCCGCCACCGTGAGCACCCGCGGCATGGGGCCGAACGGCTCGCCGCGGAAGTCCATGTCGATCCCCGCCACGATCACCCGCACGCCGCGGTCGGCCAGCACGCTGATCACGTCGACGATGCCCTCGTCCAGGAACTGCACCTCGTCGATGGCCACCACCTGCACGCCGGGCATCACCTGCGCGGCCACCTCCAGCGACGAGCGCACGGGCACGGCCTCCACCCCCGAGCCCGCGTGCGAGCTGATGGTGCGCACGCCGGCGTAGCGGTCGTCGAGGGCCGACTTGAACACCTGCACACGGCGCCGCGCGATCAGGGCCCGGCGGACGCGCCGGATCAGTTCCTCGCTCTTGCCGCTGAACATCACCCCGGTGATGACCTCGATCCAGCCGTGGCCGTCGCCGTGGTAAAGCGCGATGTCTCTCAAGTGAGTGCTGCGTTGGGACTTCTGGATGGGAACCCTGCGTGGGCGCCGCGCCGGGCGGGCGGCTGACAGAAACCTACCCGCCATGAGCGGTGCGGACAAGCGGCGGATACGAGCGCGGAGAACTCCATCCTGGACCAGGTTGGATGTGGCGCATGCCCCCGGCGCCCCCCATCCCCAGCCCTTCCCCCGCAAACCGCGCGGGGGAAGGGAGCCAGCCCGGTGCTCGTCGGCGGCCTGCGCGCACTCGGCTGGCCCTTGCAGTCCGCGCAGGCGGACTTCGTGATTTGCCAGCTGCGGTTTCAACCGCCGGGACAGAAGCCGAGGCCTCTGCGTCCGTGACCGCTGCCGCGCCCCAGCTCGTTCGTGCCCTCGGCAAGATCCTTCGGCCCGCACGGGGTGTGCCGAGGGCTGGTACGGCCGCCTGGGCCTCTGGATGACAATCGGGGCACGCCGAGCGTCGGTGTGCATCCCGATCGGGAAGCCGGGCCGGGTGAGGCCCCTCAGCGCGGCTTGTTGCGGCGCTCGAAGACCACCTCGTCGGCGACGATCATGTAGCGGATCATCCGCTCGTGGGCCTCGGGAAAGGCCTCGGCGCGGTCGCGGAACCGGTCGTTGCTCACGATCAGCGCATCCAGCTCGCGCGCGAACGCCAGGATGAAGTAGTCGGCGTCGGTGCCCGCGGGGGCCTGGCGGATCTTCCCCTCGTCTAGCCGCCGCTCGTACCCCTCGCGGTCGTCGATCTGGTGCCGGAGCGCGGCGTCGGCCATCACCACGGGCTCGTACCCCTCTTCCCGGAGCTTGCGCACCACGATGGCGATGTTCTCCAGCCGGGGGTGCTCGCCCTCGGTGGAGTGCGCCACGTTGCTCGCATCGATCAGCACGGTCACCCGCTCCGCGCGGCCTTCTTCTTTCGGATCGTCCGGCATTTCAGAAACCAGGGAAAGACGGGAGCCACGGCAACGACGGTCACCGGGGCAATGCAACAGGCGTACGCGAAAGGCCGGCCCCCCGCGAAGGAGGCCGGCCTTTGCCGGGCGAACCCGCGCGGGGCATCAGCC
>NZ_DATBNB010000630.1 GCF_036554565.1 Longimicrobium sp.
GCCCGGGATCAGTTCGCCGCACGCGCCGGCCGCGATTGCCGTGCAGGTCAGCAGCAACCCGCCATCGGCGGTGATCAGCACCACCGGAATGGGCTCGCGCCCGAGCGCACGGGTCAGGAAGCTGACGGCAAAGGGCACCAGCGCGACCAGGACACTGAACATGAACCAGCGTGTCATCCGTTCGGGCCGGCTCATCGTTCCATTCCCGGGTTGAGGCCAGTGTGCCGCTGCTATCCTGTGGAAGGATAGTGAACAGAGGGAACGCCGTCAAGGGCGTCCAGAAACTCGTCGCACCTGTGGCCTGAAAGCAGCGGGGGAGCACGGAAAACCCGTGCTCCCCCGCCATTTATTCCACCCGTGTCGGGTTCAGACGCCCGCGGGCTCCGGCTGCGGTTCCCAAGCCACGATCCGCCCCTCCATCGCGGACGCGGCCACGGTGTAGGGTGAGGCCAGGTACAGCTGGCCGGGGCCCGAGCGCCCGGGGAAGTTGCGGTTGATGGCGCTGATGGTGACGTCCGTGGGCTTGCGGCTGACGCCCGGGCCGGCGTTGATGCACGCCCCGCACGAGGGCTCGATGAAGGTGGCGCCCACCTCGTGGAAGAGCCGGTCGTAGCCCAGCTCCTGGCAGTAGGCGTACACCTCCTGCGAGCCGCACTGGATGTACAGCTGCACGTGCTCCGGCTTGTGCACCCCGCGCTCCCGGTACTCGCGCAGCACGCGGGCGTACATGTCCATGTCTTCCTTCTTGCCGGCCGTGCAGCTTCCCGCGTAGGCGATGTCGATGCGCACGTCCTCGCCCAGCTCCTCCACGTACAGTCCGTTGCCGGGGTCGCCGGGGAGCGCGATCATCGGCTGCAGCGCCGACGCGTCGATCTCGATCACCTTCACGTAGTCGGCGCCCTCGTCGCTGAACAGCCCGTCGATCAGGCGCTCGGCCTCGGCGCGCTCCATCCCGCGCTGCTCCACCAGATAGTCCACCGTCTTGTGGTCGGGCGCCACGATGCCCGTGAAGGCGCCCACCTCGGCGGCCATGTTGGTCATCGTCGCGCGCTCGTCCACCGACAGCGATTCCACCGCGGGGCCTGCGTACTCGATGATCTGGCCGATGGCGTGTCCGTCCTTGATGTACGGGTGGCGAAGGATCTCCAGCATGAAGTCCTTGGCCGACACATTCTCGGGCTTCTGGCCGTTGACGATCACCTTGAACGAGCGCGGCACCTCCACGCGCACATCCTTGGTGATCCACGAGTTGAAGATGGCCGTGGTGCCCACGCCGAACGCCACGCACCCCACGGCGCCCGCGTGCGGCGTGTGGCTGTCGGAGCCGATGATGATGTGCCCGGGAAGCGCGTACGCCTCCAGGATCTTGCTGTGGCAGATGGCCTCGGAGCCGTGCTTGCCGTGCCCCAGCTCGCCGTACAGGCGCACGCCCTGCTTTTCGGCGAACTGCCGCTGCTTCACCTCCAGCTGGTTGGCCACGTCCAGCAGGCCGAGCTGCACGCGCTCGGGGGGCATGGCGTCCTTGAGGAAGGTGAGGTGGTCGCGGAAGAAGAGGATGCTCTCCGGCTCCACCACCCGCTCGTCGGGCCCCACCAGCGACTCGAAGAAGATGGCCGACATGGGCGTGACGTACTCGTGCGAGAAGCGGATGTCGGTCTGCACGAAGCCCGAGTCGCCCGGCTGCACCCACTGCACCCCGATGTCGCCGCGGGAAAGGTCCGTCACCCAGTGGCGGGCGAAGATCTTCTCGGCGATGGTCATGGGCCGGCGGCCGCGGTGCCGGGTGCCTTCGGGGGCGCCCACGCTGTCGGATTCCACGTTGCTGGTGGAGGTGGCCACGAACTGCGCCGCGGCGTAGTCCACGCCCGTGTCCGGCCCCGGCCCGGGCAGGTTGCCCTCGCCGCTGCCGCGCATGGCCCGCACGTCGGCCGCGTCGGTAGACGCGGGGGCGTCGCCGGGCTGGCCGTGGTGGCAGGAGATGGCCGGCGTCTGCACCGTGCCCTGCAGGCGCGCCACGTTGTAGTTGAACAATCCGCCGTGCTCAATGATGCCGCGGGTGATCTCGTCGGCGCCGTCGGTGAACTCGGTGAGCGGAATGGTGTCGCCGCGGCGGATGCGCTCCACCAGCTCGAAGTTGGTGGACGTGAGCACGCCCAGGTTCTGGCAGTTTTCGCGATAGATGCGCTCGATGTTCTCGGCGATCACCACCTTGATGCCGGCCATCATCTCGGCGTACGGGCTCTGCTCGCGCGAGCTGCCCTTGCCCCGGCGCGTGCCGCTGACGGAGGCCACGAAGCCGCCCTGCTTCACGCTGCCTTGCTTGATGGGGAACTCGTTGCCCGCCTTGAGCCCCAGGTACGGGAACTCGCCGAGCGTTTCGTCGAAGTAGTAGCAGATGTACGCCGGGGTGATCTCGTCGGTCGAGATGTTGTCGCGCAGGGTGGCGCGCACCTCGTCCGTAAGCTCCACGTCTTCGCCGGCCAGCTGCCGGCGGATGAGCTCGGGGTCGTCTACCAGGAAGAGCACGCGGCCCTGAAGGCGCACCTCCGGCGGCAGCTTTTCGATCGTGCGCGTCAGCAGCGAGGGAATCATCGAGTACCCGCGGGATGGATCAGGATCGTAAAGGACCCGGGTCGTACACCGGGCCGCGACGGAACGTCCGCAACCTTGCAAATTTGCGCGATCAGGCGGCGTCCGGCAACCCGTGCGAGGCTGGTTCGGCGCGGGAGCGAGCGCGATGCTGCCGATGGGGGCGCAGTCTCCTGGCAGCTGGATCGTCAGCCCGCGATGGCGGTGATTTCGTTACCTGATCCGTTACCAGCTTGCCCCGCCACCCGCCGAGCCTCGCCCCTCGCTTGAATTCGCCGCCGGAATGCGTTACTTTTCCTGCTTCCGGGGCGTTAGCTCAGCTGGGAGAGCATCCGCTTTGCAAGCGGAAGGTCATCGGTTCGAACCCGATACGCTCCATCGACGGACGACACGCAAGCGCGCCCACGCCGATCTCTCGGCGTGGGCGCGCTTCGTCGTACCCGCGCAGGAGGGTCTACACAGCCGGACCGGCCGCAGCGCGGCCCAGGGTCTCCCGCCTCCCCGGGCCCAGGCGCGGCGGCTGGCCGAACTGATGGCGGACGAGGTGGCGCTCAAGGTGGTGCCGAATCGACAGGCGTGCGCTCGCTTAGGGCGCCATGCAGGTCGCCGTTCGACCCATTTTCCTTCGTGCCAGCGGCGCTGGCATTCACCGCAGGATAAGCACATATTGACGGTCTCTGTCAGGCGGGAGTTCCCAACTCCAGCAGCCGGGCGGCGCGCGCAGAACGGTAGTATCCACCCGCTTCATTCGTGAAGCGTGAATTTGCGCCGGCGTTCCCATCCAATACACTGCACGCGCGGGTTTTCGCACCCGCGCCGGCTGATTGCCCTCACCGGGGCTCTGTCATCCCGTTTCCTGTTCCCCCTCTCGCCACACCCAAGCCATGGCAGAACGAGGTGCAGGCCTGGCATTCGCCGGCATCTTCGGAGCGGCGTTCGTAAGCATCATGTCGGGCGGAACGCCGAGCCTGCGACAGGCGCAGCCTTCCGCCTCCCCGGCACAGACGGTGACGGCGGCCACCACCGCGCGGCCCGGTGCGGCCCCCTCGTCCCGGCTGGTGACCGGAGACTCGCTGGTGCGCGAGTTCCTGGGCGAGCCCGGGCCGCCCGCCGCCACGCTGGCCAAACGCGGGGCGCACCAGCGGCACGTGTATTCGCTCGACGTCCTGATCGCCACGGTGCCGGACCCGGTGGATTCGCGCCTGGACTGGGCGTTCGACTCGTACCTGGCCTCCGTGCGGCGCGCGCACGAGCGCACCGGGTACGTCATCGACCGGTTCTGGCTGCCGTGGGGAAGCGTTCCCGACACCCTCCGGACGGAGAGCGGTGCACGCGTTCGCGAGGAGTATCCAGGCGCCCTCCTGTTCCGCCGGCTGGCCGGCAACACGGTACAGCTGTCGCTGGTGTACGTCGTGGGCGAGGTACCCACCCGCGGCGTACACCGGCCCGCGCTGAAGCGCGCGCTCGACGAGCGGCGGCAACTGCTCCGCGCCTTCGCACGGCCCGGGAACCCGGGGTCCCGGCCCACGAGCCGCGCGGCCGGGCGCACGGTCCAGGGCCCCGTAAAGATCGTAGGCCCGGCGTTTTCCGGGTCCTCGCTCTCGCTGCGGGCCGCCCTGGACGCGGGGGGCGACAGCGCCATCATCATCTCGGGTTCCGCCACCAACCGCGACAATCTTTCGATTCTGCAGGACAGCAGCCCCGGCCCGGGCGGGCGAAAAAGAATAACCTTCCGCGCCACGGTTCACTCGGACGAGGCGTTCCTGCGAGCACTCGAAGCGCGCATCTTCGACCCGCTGGGAATTCGGAGAGACCAGGTGGCCATCCTCCTGGAGAACTCCACCGGGTACGGCCAGAATGCGCTGGACGAGATCATCCAGGCCGGCTCCGGGCGTGGCGGAACGCCACGGGACTCGGCCCGGTACCTGGTCGTCCCATTTCCGATGAACATCTCGCGGCTCCGGTCGGAGTATGCGCGGCGCCCCGTATCCGCACCGGCGGCGCCGGTCGCCGGTGCCGGCGCGGTGGCGCCGATCCCCGTGGACATGTCGGACCCGGGAAGGCCGCTGGAGAGCCCGCCGGTGCTCTCGTCGCTCACGGTGCCCGCGCTGGAAACCCAGCTGGCGGAGATCGGCACGGCGCTCACGCGCAGGCGCGTTCGGGCGGCGGTGATCCTCGCTTCGGACGTACGCGACAAGATGTTCCTGGCGGCGGAGCTGCGGCGGCGCGTCCGCGACGTCCAGGTGTTCACGTTCGAGGGCAACGCCCTGTTCCTGGCCCCCGACCGCAACCGGGATTTGCGCGGCATGGTGGTGGTTTCCACCTATCCGCTGTTCCTGCGCAACCAATGGTGGACGGCCGGTCCCCGCGACCGGGAGCGGCTGGTGTTCCCGAACGAGGGCGCGCAGGGGGTCTACAACGCGACCCTGCTGCAGTTGGATTCGGCCTCCCTCGTTTCCGAGTACCTTCCGCCCGCTTCTCACCACGGTTCCAGCCCGCGGGCGGGTGACGGCGCCCGGCCGCCCGTGTGGATCACGGCCGTGGGCGCGGGCGCGTTCATGCCGCTCGCCGTGCACACCGAGGCGTCCGACACGGCATACCTCGCCGCCGCGGGGGTCGCCGGGCCCGGGGCGGTGCACGATGGCCGCGTAAGCCTGTTCCTGCGCGTCGGCGTCCTGGTGCTTTCGCTGGCGCTGCTGGAGCTGGCACGCCGCGCCGTGGTGCACTCCCTTGGCACGGCCGCGTTCGGCCGGATCTCGCCTCCACGCCAGGCGGGCGCCGCCCAGACGGTTCGCTGCGTTTCCCTGCGCATCCACGGCCACCTGTACCGCATGCTCGCGCTGGCCACGGTCCTGGCCGTGTGGATGCCGGTCGTGGTCGTCTTCCTGCGCTCGCAGCCGCGGCACTACTGGTACTATGACCTGCCTGCCGCGGTGCTCCTTGCCACCGCCGCGGGGGCCATGCTCGTCGCCACGCGGGGTGTGATCGTGCTGGTGTGGAAGCACCGGAAAGCGGGCAGGGACTTCGCGCTCGGTTCGCACTGGGGAACCGCCGGGCGGCAGGTCGCCTGGGGCGTGGAGATCCTGGCACGCACGGTGGTGGCGGTGATGGGCCTGTTCTTCGTAGTGCTGGCCGTGCGGTATGCCTGGGAGATGTCGCGGATCGGGGAGCCGGGGCTGCGACTGTACCTGCACCGCGTTTCGCGGGTGGATGCCGGCGTGACGCCGCTGGTTCCGCTGCTGCTGGGCGCCCTGGTGCTGGGGCAGTGGTGCACCTGGCACCTGCGGCGGGTGCGCAACCTGAGCTTCGTCACCATGTTCGAGGCGGCGTGCCTGGCGCTGTGGGACAGGAACGCGAATGACCGGATTGGTGAATGGAAGCCGCGCGTAGCCGAGCGGCGGTCGGCCCGCCAGACGTCCTGGGCCCGTTCGGTCGCGGGGGATTGGTGGGAGCGGCTGCGCGCCAAGGCCGACAGGCGCCAGCACCACCCGCTGCGGGCGCCGCGGCTGCTGGACGAGGATACCATCGCCCACGTGGTGGAGGTGCGCAATCGCGTCTCGCTGACGGTGCCCAACCCGGCGGGGCTGCTCCTCCTCGCGGGGGTGCTTCTGCTGGCGTCCGCTCTCTGGGGGACCATGCGCCACACCCTGGAGCGTGCCGCGCACACTCCCACGTTCGACGTGTTGCTGTCCTTCTCCATCGTGGGCTCGCTCGCCACGACCACGTGGGCCGTGTACCGGCTGCTGGCCATCTGGCGGGCGCTGCGCCGTGTGCTGGGAGACATGGGAACCACGCCGCTCCTCACCGCCTTCGATCGCCTGCCGCGGGAGACCTCGCGCCTCACGCGGATGTCGCTCGTGGGCGCGCCGGGGCGCGATATCGTCACCAGCGTCCGCGCGGCGCAGTGGCGGCAGATGGTCAGCATCGCGCAGAACCTCGCGGACCCGCCGCCGGATGCCGACGGAAAGGCGGTGGTGATGAAGGAGGCCGAGGAGGAAGCTCGCTGGTCCGAGATTCAACAGCTGAAACCGGGGGAGGAGTCGGGCCGCGCGCGGTGCGAGTCGTTCGAGGCGGAGGGCCGCCACTTCCAGGAGCTCGAGCGCCTTCTTGGCGACCTCTGGAAGTCAGAGCCCACCCCGGAGCAGGTGTGGACGGTTTCGGGCGCCCTGCGCGAGATGAGCCTGTGGGAAGACGGGGCGCGGCCCGACACCGGCATCATGCTCCGGCGCAGCGTTCCCGGGCGCCTGCGCCTGTGGGTGCGCGCGGCCGAGGAGTTCGCCGCCGTGCAGGTCGTGGACTACATCGAATGGGTGCTGCAGCACATGCGCACCCTGACCTGGTTCCTCTTCCTCTCGCTGCTGCTGTCCACGGCGCTCATTTCCAGCTACCCGTTCGAGCCCCAGCGCACGGCCAAGCTGGTGCTGGCGCTGGTGCTGGTGGGGACCGTGGGCACGCTGCTCTACGTGATGACCGACATGAACCGCGACGAAGTGCTCAGCCGGATCGCCAAGACCGACCCTGGGCGCGTTACGTGGGACGGCGCCTACCTGGCCAACATCTCGCTGATCGCCGTGGTGCCGGTACTCACGCTGATCAGCTCCGAGGTGCCCCCGCTGCGTGAGTTCCTGTTCTCGTGGATGGACCCGGTGTTCCGCCTTCTGGTACGCTGAGAGCTGGCCACAGTCCCCCGGTGATGGACCTGGCGCGGAGACCCCTGCGGTCTCCGCGCCCTTCGGCGTTGGCGGACGTGGCGGCGCCTCGATCCACCGGCACGACCCTCGCCGT
>NZ_DATBNB010000631.1 GCF_036554565.1 Longimicrobium sp.
AAACCGCAGCTGGAAAGTCACGAAGTCCGCCTTCGCGGACTGCACGCGACGCCGAGTGCGCCGGCCCAGCCGGAGCCCCAGAGCCTGTCATCCTGAGGCCCAGGCGCACCTTACCGGCCCCGCAGCACATCCCGCGCGGGCCGAAGGATCTTGCCCGCGTCACTTCTCAGCTTGGGCGCGGTAGCGGCACGGATGCCCGCTAGCCTGATATTGCGGGCCGCGCTTCGGGTTTGGGTGACCGCTGCCGCGCCCGGACCTCGAGGTATCCGCCGCTAGATCCTTCGGCGCGCGAAGTTGCGACGTGCGGGCCGGTGCGGTGCGCTTGCGCCTCTGGATGACACGTGCGGCTGGCGGCTGGATGCAGTGCAGGCGACCGGCTGGTGCGAAGCGCCTCAGGGAACGAGCACGAGCCCGTCCACGCCGAAGCTTCCGCGGCCCCAGGGCTGAAAGCGGATGGCCCTGACGTTGGTGAGCGTCATTCCGTTGTTGGTGGTGGCCGGCTGGTAGTCCCTGCGGCGGGGGAACGCGGTGGTGTTCAATGGCACGCTGGCGAACCTCCACCCCGTGAAGTCGTCCAAGAAACGGTGGACGAAGAGCTCGCCGTCCGCATCTTCCAGCTCCAGGTAGATGGGGTTGCCGGAGCCGGTGCCCTCCATCCAGAACTCCAGCGCGCGGTACCCGCTCCAGTTCTCGTTCAGCGTAACGCCGAAGCCCGCCCAGTTCACCACGCTGTACGTCACCCGCACGCCGTGCCCCACCGCCGCCGGCCAGACCATCGCCGTGGCCAGGGTGCTGCCGGCGCTGTCCGCGTACGTCCACCAGCGTGTGGAATTCCCCGACTCGAAGTCGTCCACCGTGCGCCGCGGGTCGGCCAGGGGATCGTGCATGTTGCCGCTGGCCAGCATCAGCCCCAGCAGCCCCAGCCCGTGCCCGTACTTGGAAAAATCCATCATCCGCAGCGTCTCCATCCACATCGCGCGCCGGTAGCCGGTGTTCGGGGACAGCATGGCCGCCGACGTGAGCGGGCCGTAGAACCACGGGCTGCGGTCCGGCCCGCCGTACAGGCTGTCGTCCAGGAAAGCGCCGCTGGTGCGGTACGCCGAGCCGATGCCCGTGGGGCCCCTGCCCGGGCCGGCGCCGCTGAAGAACGCGTTCATCCGGTCCAGCCGGCTGCTCGCCTGGCTCTCGCAGTTCCACGCGGCGTCGGCCGCCAGCCGCCACGGGGCGCGCGCCGCATTCCACGAATAGCGATGACTCTCGGGGTCGGCGTCCAGGGTGCCGTCGGGGCGGCTGCGGTCCGGCAGCAGCCCCGTCGCCGCGTTGCCGTAGCTGGGGTTCAGGTCGATGCTGGTCAGGTACTGGTACGACTTGTCGGCCACCTCCAGCCAGAACGTGTCGCCCGTGTGGGTGGCGAACGCCCGGTACCACGCCGGGGCCATGGAGCCCGGAAAGGTGACTTCCCAATATTCCAGGGGCATGTCGCCGGCGGTCAGCAGGTAGGCGTGCGCCGAGCCTTCCGGGACCACCATGTGCGTGCGGATGGTGGCCAGCAGCTCGTTCAGCGGCTCCGCGTACCCGCCCCAGCGCCGGTGCGCCACCAGCAGCGCGAACGCCATGTCCTGGTCCGCATCGGAGGCCGCCCCGCTGTCGGCTACCACGCCGTCGGCGCGGATCACCCAGGGCAGGGCGCCCTTCGCGTTCCGGTGCGCCTGGCGATAGGCATCGAACGCGTCGAACGTCTTGCGGTCGCCCATGTATGCGGCCAGCAGCATCCCGTAGCCCTGGGCTTCGGAGATGGTGCCGTGGGGCAGCTGATGCTCGGTGCCGTCGTCGTTGAAGTAGGTGAAGTCGGCGTCGGCGCGTACGCGGGCCTGCCCGCCCTCGTACGACACCCGCGAGGCGCGCCACAGCTCGTACTTCTGCCGGAGCTGCTCGTTGGCGGCGGCCTGGTTCGCGGTGATGCTCTGCGCGCACGGGTACCGGTACGGCGCCGCGCCGCCCGTCCGCGCATCGGGCTGGGCCGGGGCGCCGGAGGAGACGAGCGCCGACGCGAGGGCAATGCCGGCCAGGATGCTGCGTCGTCGCATGTGGCGTTTCACGAAGGGTACGGCGTGGGAGCGCTTGCAAGTCATTGCGGCGCCAGGCCGGTCACCGGTTCAGAGGCCGCGGCCCTGCGGGGGCGGCTGAAGTCGCGGCAAGCACGGCCCGAAGTCCGCCTTCGCGGACTGCACGCGTGGTCGGTTGCGCTCCAGTGGGTGTGATGCGCCGGTCGGAGAGCGGCGCTGTCGGGCCCCGGCCACGTCGCGTGCGCAATCGGCGTGCGCAAAAGCGCTGCGGGGGCCAATCGTTACAGGATCGTGTTCCGCGTGCAGCTTTTCTGCGTCGGGTCCCTCCAACTGCGCCGTGCTGCGCAGCGTACTCTTGCGTTCCATCCCCCGAACACCTGAGCTTGCGGATCAACGCCGCCCGGCGGACGCAACCCCGACACTCCCCCCCTCGCCCGAGCCGATCCGATGAGAGCGTTCCTTCTCGCTTCCGTGGTGCTCCTGTCCGCCTGCGCGCCGTCCGCCACTCC
>NZ_DATBNB010000632.1 GCF_036554565.1 Longimicrobium sp.
CATGCCGCGGCTGCCCTCACCCCCGGCCCCTCTCCCGCAAGCGGGAGAGGGGAGAATTCGATCGCGCTGCGGACGGCCTCGCGCACATCCCTCCGCCAGCAGTCCGCGAAGGCGGACTTTGGGCCGTTGTTGCCGCGACTTCAGTCGCCCCAGCAGGGCCGAGGCCGCGGCTGTTGTGCCCGCTGCCGCGCCCTGGCTGGTACCCGTCCGCGGTTAGATCCTTCGGCGCGCGGGGGCGGCGTACGGGCAGGCACGGTGCGCCTGCGCCTCAGGCTGACAGGCTGGGGATGGGCACCGGCTGTCGGTGTGCTTCGATCAATGTGTGGCGGGTCCCTCGTCGCTGCCATCGACGGCGTACGGGCGTTTTGCGTGGCCGCTCCGTCGGGATGACAGGTGCGCGTTGGACGGCTCGCGCGCACACCCTCCGCTGGCAGTCCGCGAAAGCGGACTTTGGGCCGTCGTTGCCGCGACTTCAGTCGCCCCAGCAGGGTCGAGGCCTCCGCTGAACGTGTCCGCCCCGCTTTCCGATCTCCTCTCCCGCGAATACCTTCCGCTCGTCCTCCCGGCAGACTCCCCGCACCCCGGCGCACCGTGTTCCGACGCATCGCCCCGCTCGCCGCCGTGCTGATCCCGGCGGCGCTCGCCGCCCAGCAGCCCATGCCCGGCTACTCGCCGCGGTCCGCCGAGCGCGAGCGCGCCGCCGAGGCAGCCGCCGTGCGCGCCCCCACGCCCCAGCGCGCCCATGCCCACGCGCGCGTGCTCAGCGCCGAGCCGCACGTGGCCGGCACACCGGCGCAGGCCCGCACGCGCGACTACGTGATCCAGCAGATGCGCGCGATGGGGCTGCAGACGGAGGTGCGCGAATACCGCGTCTGGCTGCCGCACGCCACCGCCGTCCGCGCCTGGCGCGTCTCGCCCGACCCCAGGGAGCTGGAGCTGGCCGAGCCGGCCGTACCGGGCGACAGCACGTCGGGGATGCCGCCCTACCTCACGGTGAACGGCTACAGTGCGGCCGGCGACGTTTCGGCCGAGGTGGTGTACGTCAACTACGGGCTGATCGAGGACTACGCGCGGCTGGACTCGCTGGGGGTGAGCGTGCGCGGCAAGATCGCCATCGCGCGCTACGGCAGGAGCTACCGCGGCATCAAGGCGCGCGAGGCGGAGCGGAACGGGGCCGTGGGGCTGATCATCTACAGCGATCCGCGCGACGACGGGTACGTGGTGGACGATGTGTATCCGGAAGGCCCCATGCGCCCCGCCGACGCCGTGCAGCGCGGCAGCGTGATGAACGGCAACGGCGACCCCTCCACGCCGGGCTGGCCCAGCGTCGAGGGCGCCCGCCGCCTCCCCGCGGGCGAGATGTCCGTCCCGCGCATTCCCGTGGTTCCCATGGCGTACGGCGACGCGGCTGAGCTTCTGCGCGGCGTCCGCGGCCCCGACGTGCCGCAGGAGTGGCAGGGCGGGCTTCCGTTCCGCTATCACCTGGGCCCCGGCCCCGTGGCCGCGCGGCTGCGGGTGGAGACGGACGCGGAAACGGCGGGGTTCAAGGAGATCTGGAACACCTTCGGGATCATCCGCGGATCGGAGTTCCCGGACGAGATCGTGATGATCGGCGCGCACCGCGACGCCTGGGGCCCCGGCGCGGCCGACAACGTCAGCGGTACGGTGAGCGTGCTGGAGGCGGCGCGCGCCCTCATCGAGCAGGCCGCCCACGGCAACCGCCCGCGCCGCACGGTGATGTTCGCCACCTGGGACGCCGAGGAGTGGGGGCTGATCGGCAGCACCGAGTACGTGGAGCAGGACAGCGCACGGCTGCTGCGCGGCGCGGTGGCGTACCTCAACCAGGACGCGTCGGCGCTGGGGCCGGACTTCGGGGGCGGCGGCTCGCCCTCGCTCCGGGCCACGCTGCGTGACGTGGCGCGCGTGGTGCCGGACCCGTCCGGGCAGGGGAGCGTGTACGAGACGTGGCGGCGGCGCGCGGCCGTGGCGGACTCGGCCGAGCCCTCCATGGGCGACCCGGGCGGCGGATCGGACTTCGCGGGCTTCTACAACCATCTGGGCATTCCGCACGCGGACTGGGGCTTCGGCGGCCGATACGGCGTGTACCACTCCCAGTACGACTCGTACGAGTGGATGCGGCGCTTTGGCGACCCCGAGTGGAAGAGCCACGCGGCGGCTGCGCAGGTGGGTGCGGCGATGATGCTGCGCCTGGCCAACGCCGACGTGCTGCCGTACGACTACGCCGAGTTCGCGCGGACCATGCGCGGCTACCTGCCCATGATGGATGCGGCCATCCGCAAGCAAGGGTGGGAGCTGTCGACGGACCCCCTGCGCGCGTCCATCGACCGGATGCACGCGGCCGCCACGGAGTTCGCCGCCGCGCGCGACGCCGCGCTCGCCGGCCGGGCGCCGGGACGCGCCACGCTGCAGCGCATCAACGCGGCGCTGATGCGCGTGGAGCGTGCGCTCACCCGGCCGGAGGGGCTGGGTACCCGGCCCTGGTTCCGCGCGCTGATCTACGCCGCGGACGAGAACAACGGATACTCGAACGTGGTGTTCCCGTCCGTGTCCGAGGCCGTCCGCGCGAGCGACCGCGCGCTCACCGAACGCGAGGTGGCTGATCTTGCCTCGCGGTTCGATGCCGCCACGGCGGCGCTCGTCGAGGCTCGTGGCGCGCTCACGAACTAACTGCAGTTTCACGCAGAGGTCGCAGAGGGGACAGAGAGGACGCAGAGGCGCTTGCATG